>JBDKGC010000078.1:0-7666 GCA_039798385.1 Bacillota bacterium | reverse complement strand
TCTCTATGGTTTTAAGCTTATCTATGCAAATCATGCCAAGAAACCATGTCCTTAAATACTGTGGATTACACTGCCACCACGAGAAGAGGATTGTTTCCTACTGAAATAGTTTGGACGACGCTGTGCGTGGCTGTCTCGACCACGCTTAGGGTGTTGCTGGAATAATTGCATACATAAACTTTCTTTCCATCAGGGCCTCCCGGCGGATGCTTCAGCAAATACTGCTCCAGCTGACCCTACTTATGCCTCGCGAGCTGTTTACTTTGCACATAGCTTTTCAGTGGTTGGTCCCACAAGCATTACCATAACGGGGGCTTCAACAGCAGTACCTCCGGTTACGACCCCTTATGCCTCACTGCTACCCAGGTATAGAGTTAATTTCTCACTTTTATTTTTTTATAATTATTCAGTATAACACCTTACTAAAAGTAGGAAGGGGTTATTTTTTTTGCAGCTTGATATAACACTTTACATCTGAGGCAACTAGAATACGGGTCTATAATTAATGGGTTTTCGTAAGCACCCATTTTATAGCTATGTCCTAAAAACGACAAACAATTTGCTTGCGGCTGTTATATAGTGAAAATATCTGTAAGATAAGATCTGTTTTGTCAACCCTTAGGCACTTGACTGGAACGGGGTTTTATTATAATCTAATATAAAAATGAGGTTTATCGATAAACAGACATGTCTATTCTAAGAAAAACATTAAAAATCGAAAGTGGGACGACCGGATTTCCTTCGCCGGCTGCAGCACATGTTGGGGCGCGCTTGGATCTTAACGAGCTACTTGTGCGTAATATCTATACTACTTTTTATTTTAAATATGCAGGTCCTACGGTGCACGGTATACGGCAAGGTTCGATTGTGGTGGTCGATAAAGCTCGGGTACCCAAGCAAGATGATTTAGTGGTTGTGGTTGAAAAACAGCTGTTTAAGATTAGGAAGTATAAGCAGCAAACTAATATTTGGGGAAGGGTATCGTGGATTCTACAACGTTACAACTAGCTGATAAGAAAATAGGCATACTCGATTGCAATAACTTTTATGTTTCCTGTGAACGGGCTTTTAATCCCTGTTCAATCGGCAAGCCAACGGTTGTCTTGTCAAACAATGATGGCTGTGTAATTGCCAGATCCCTGGAGGCAAAAGATCTTGGGATTAAGATGGGCGAAGTCTTTTTTAAGAAAAAAGAGTTTATGGAGGAAAAAGGTTTTTTTATCTACTCTTCTAACTATAAGTTGTATGGCGATATGTCCGACCGCGTGATGAATGTAATCAAAAAATATGTAGAAAATATTGAAGTTTACTCAATTGATGAGTGTTTTCTCGATCTTTCGGTCGTGGCTCAAAGTGAGATACTCCCTTTTTTGCACAGGTTAACACAGGAAGTTTATAAACAGACTAGCATTCCGGTTTCCATTGGGGTGGGGCCCAATAAAACGTTAGCAAAACTGACGGCTTCGATTGCTAAAAAAAACCCAGCGGCGCAAGGCCTATGTCTCTATTGGGATTACATAGAGCAGTTGGACGAAATAGCAGTAGAGCAAGTGTGGGGTATAGGTCGGAAGTGGAGCAAAAAGCTTGGGGGGGTTGGAGTAACAACTATTGGTCAATTTATAAAACTGCCAGATAGCGTTGTTAGGAAATTAACGACGATCAATGGGCTAAGAACAAAGTACGAATTACAGGGGCTCTATTGTCATGAGCTCAAGCAGCAAGCGCAGCAAAAGAAGAATATTGCTACAACCCAATCATTTGGGACAGAGATAGCTGATTTTGATGAACTTGCGGCTGCGCTATATTTCTTTCTGCTGAAGGGAATTGAAAAATTAAAGAGCAATCGTGTCTTAGCGCAAGCTTGTACGATCTTTATTGTGGGTAATCGTTTTAAAGGTGGGCATCATTACTATTCAAAGCAGCTTACATTTTTAAAACAGACACGGGATATAGAGTTAATTTGGTCCCAAATATACCCTAGTTTAAAAAAAATATATGATAAGAGTAAAACGTATAAAAAATGTGGTGTGATCTTTAATAGACTTACCTCTGATAAGGCGGTGCAGCTTAACTTGTTTACCCCTGTTGTACAAAAAATAAAGCCGCCAGTTAGTAAGGATAAAAAATGGCAGCTAAAAAAAGAGTATATAACCCCTGCGTATACAAGTTCCTGGAATGATATCCCGGAGATTTTTATTTAATAAAAGGCCAGATGTAAATAGTATAGCGACATAAATATTGCTGTTATGTTGATTAAAGTAAGAGGAGACTTGAATTAAAGCTAAAGGCA
Source organism: Bacillota bacterium (assembly GCA_039798385.1). Taxonomy (GTDB): domain Bacteria; phylum Bacillota; class Bacilli; order Thermoactinomycetales; family Thermoactinomycetaceae; genus JBDKGC01. The sequence continues at coordinate 5,376 of JBDKGC010000078.1, read as the reverse complement.
AGGTTAGTTATTTTTGGTGGAGTATAGCGGGATCGAACCGCTGACCTCTACACTGCCAGTGTAGCGCTCTCCCAGCTGAGCTAATACCCCAAAAAGACTAAGCTGAGTATATATTACGTGTTTAGACGATAAAAGTCAAGATGGGAAATAGTGAACGAAGCATGAGTGCAAAATATACTAATAGCACTACAGCTTCCTGGAATGATATCCCGGAGGTTTTTATTTAATAAAAGGCAAGCTAGCTTAAGGCATAAGTGCCATTTCAAGAGCTTCTTTGGTCTCACTAATGCCTAGTCGATAGCTTTTTATAAGCGCGCCTCGGTTCATATCTATCAAATAGAGCTGCATTTTATCTTTGGGACGTAGATCATCTTCTTCCTCGGCATAGTTAGGGACCTGTTGTACTAAAGCCAAAGCAGTATTTGGTATTTTTAAAAGGCTGAAAAAACTAACGGCTGGAGCAATTATTTGGAGTAAGCAATCCTGCTGAGCATCTATAAGTGCGATCCCTGCTGGCTTATGGTAGTCCCCGAAAATGGTAACGATGGCTCGCGATCCATCAGGATTAAAGGTTATTTGTTCAGGATATTTTTGTAAGATATCTTTTTTGGGACCTAGTGCGATGACCTGACCAGCCTGATCTTTATTAATCGTTTGTACTCCAAGGCCATCCACTAACGTGACATATAGTTTTTCTTGATTAGGTGCAAGAGCTAAAGCGTGTGGGCACCGGCCATCGATCAAAATCTTGGCTGCTTTTTTTGCTCTATTATCCAGGTCTAGTTTGTAGACAACACCTGGTGTAGGTTTCTCCCAACAACAATAACCGTTTGTGAGGAGATAAAGATGTCGACCATCAGCAGTTAGTACGCCAGCATGTGGAGAGGTTAAGTTGCTTAATTTAGTCCTGGTTGTAGTCTGTGTTGTTAAATTAATTTTCCAAAGGCTGGTAGTTTGTTTGGTGTAGGCGTATGTCACTAAGTAGAGATAGGGCTCGGAGGGATGGAACAAGGCAGAACGAATATGTATCTTTGGCTCTAAAGTAAAAGTGTGGGTGTTCGCTGGTTTTGATAGCTCGTGGGTTGTTACATATTGTGCGCCGTTTTTAGGTCCCAAACTACTGTGATATAGATGCGTAATAGATGTGGCTAGTGAAATTGGCGCGTGACCAGCTGGTATGGTAGCTGGTCCTTTGGTCAGCTTGCCTGTTGTTAAATTAAGCCGTTTTATTACTGTATTATCTAGTAACAACACCGATTTTTCGGAAAGTTGGTGCTGTTGGTCCTTGGTGAGGGCCGTAGTAGAAAGTTGTTTAGCGGCAGGGGTTAAAGGGGGTTTAATTGGTAATTTTTTGACCTTTACAAGTATGCATTTTTTAGGTGCAATCTTTTTAGTGCTATGGGATTGCTTTGACAAATGGTTTTTTACAGCTGAAGTGCCCGATATAAAACAACTGGCCCCTAATGTCAACGTAAGTATCGTAAATTTGATGTGCATTTAAAATCCACCTTTTGGTAAAAAATGGGAGACCACTCTTACTTATAATACAAATTAAAGAGCGGCCTGGCAAGATAAAAGTGTGCTAGTCCGATTTCCTCGTTCATATAGATAAAATAATGGACAATTTTAGAGGGGGCTTAACAATTGCTACAGTTTAAAGAGGCTGTTAATACGTATGACGTTACGCCATATGAAAGTTTTTCTTATCCACTTAGTAGAATTGGGCACTTACACATGATTGGTAAGTTGTTTGATTTGCAGCCCAAACCAGTGGAAAAAGCACGGGTGTTAGAACTAGGTTGTGCGTCAGGTGGTAACCTTTTGCCACAAGCTATACATTATCCTGAGGCTAGCTTTACTGGGATTGATCTATCACTGGTTGAAATCAAGGAAGCAGAGAGGGCTAAACAAGCTTTGGGCTTAGAAAATGTAACTTTGCATTGCGAATCACTTTCAAAAATTGATGAGACTTGGGGTAAGTTTGACTATATTATTTGTCATGGTGTGTATTCGTGGGTCAATAAGAAGACGCAGGAGAAAATCTTAAATATTTGCCGCGATAATTTGAGTAAGGAAGGTTTAGCTTTTGTTAGTTACAATGCACTTCCGGGCTGGAATATTACGCGCATGTTGCGCGAAATGATGTTTTATCATACGCGCTATATTGATGATCCGCAGGAAAAGGTAACGCAAGCCAAAGGGTTATTACGTGTTTTGAGTGACACGGTAGCAGGCCAGAAGTCATATTATGCTGACCTACTCCAGACAGAATGTCAATTTATAGAAAATGCCAGTGATATATACCTGCTTCATGACCATTTAGCAGAACACAATAACCCTTGTTATTTTTATCAATTTATGGATCTCGCTACTAGCCATGGATTGCAGTATGTGGGAGAGACCCAACTTTCGTTAATGTATCTTGCTAATATGCCCTCTGTTTTTATCAATACTTTTCAGTCCTTAACAAACGATGTTTTGCGTTTAGAACAATATATGGATTTTGCTACCAATAGAAGGTTTCGGCAAACTTTGCTGACCCACAAAGAAGCCACTGTCAACAGAAGAGTTGGACCCGAACGTTTAGCCTCGTTTTACCTCAGCGCTTATGTTGTTCCCAAACAACCTCTAGCTAAGGTTAACCTGTGGGATGAAGAGCCTTTATACTTTGATCTTCCTTTGCAGCAAGTAAAACAGGTTGCGGTAAAAATACCAGAGATAAAAACGCTGCTTTATATTTTAAGCGAAAATCCTTATCATTCCTATAGATGTGAAGAGCTTATAAAGTTAGTAGCCGAGAAGCTAAAAACTGAGATAGAAGAAGCTAAAAAAGTTATTATGACGCATGTTATGGATTTAATTTTACGCGGATTTCTCAATCTGACACCAGAAGTGTTACGGCCTTCAGCGGAACAAGTTTGTCCGTGTGCAAGTAAGTTAGTGCGTTATCAAGTGCAGGAGTTAAAACAGACGTGGGTGACAAATAATAGACATGAAGTTGTTCCGATCGATGCTTTTTTAAAGCTGGTATTACAGTTAATAGATGGTACGCGTGAACTAGAACAGTTGGCGGATTTAATTATGCTCCGTATTGAGCAGGAGGATTTTCAGTTGTTATGTGATGGTGAGCCGTTAGAGGATAAAGAAGAGCAGCGGGATGAAGTGAATAGGCTAGTTGAAGAGAGTATCCTAAAAGCGAGACGTTTAGATTTATTAGAGTAACAAAAGTCAATAAAAATCGGGTTATTTAACAAGGCTTGCTATTTTAAAGCCTTGTATTTGTTTTTTTTGTATGTTAAGGTAGACGAAGTGCGAGTAGATTTCGGCTGAATAGACAGTTTTATATTTAATACTATATTTATTATTGGAGGTTTGTTGTTATGAATAAAGTTGTACTACAAGCAGCTATTCTTACAGTCATAGGAGCGTTTGCAGTGGGCGGTAGTGTTAAGGCTCTAGATTGTCCTGAGTGTAAAGTTCAAATGAATTGTAGTATAGGTAATAATGTAGCACATTGTCCTCAATGTGTTATTTCGTATAGATTTACTGAGTGTCCTTTATGCCAGGATTTAGTTGTGCGTCGAGGTAAAATTGTAAATGGGCATATACGGTCACAACACGGTCATAACTATTCTGGTGCAGAACAACGTGCAGCTTATAAACTTATGATGGGAATCCCTAAAAAACCAAAATTAGTAAGAATAGTTAAGTAAATAACTATGGTCGAAAAAGCTATCCAGTCCTAACTAAAGATATGTTATACTTTGAGTAGCTATTAAAAGTATGGGAGTGGGAGGCCAGTGGCTAGTAAAACTATAGTTCGAAATAAGAAGGCTTTGCACGACTATACGGTGGAGGCAACGTTAGAGGCTGGAATAGTGTTAACTGGTACCGAGATTAAGTCAATCCGGCAGGGTAGAGTTAATATTAAAGAGAGCTATGCTAAGTTTATGGAAGGTGAGCTTTATATTGTTGGGATGCATATTAGTCCCTTTTTGCCAGGCAATCGTTTCAATGTGGATCCAACAAGGACGCGTAAATTGCTGCTTCATAAACGCGAGTTAAAGAAATTGGCCGGTATGATTAGTTTGAAGGGTTTGTCATTGGTGCCGTTAGATATACACCTAAGAAATGGCATGGCGAAACTCTCGTTAGCAGTAGCGCGTGGTAAGAAGCTTTACGACAAGCGTGCCGCGGCAGCTAAGAAAGATGCGGATCGAATGATTGAACGACGATTAAAAGAACAGTATCAGACATAGGTGGCCACCTTTTTAGTGTTTTTTCGTGAATGAAATCGCGGGAGAAGAAAAACAACATTACCAATAATAAGTCCATAAGAAAGAATAACATTACAATAATAATATATTGTTTTAGGATCGATCTTTCGCTGTATTTGCTGTAATGAACAAAAAACAAAAAATACTAAAAATTTGCAAGTAAATAGTTATTAAACCTAGTAAGATGGTGAATAGAAGTTCATCAGGTAACATTGACCTAGTTGCTTTTGGTGGACTTGGCTAAGTTAGAGTTTTATTGGTAGAAAGGAACGTTCTTACTTTGAAAACTTTGCAGATTACATCGCGAGATAATGCAAGATTTAAACAAGCATTGAAACTACAAAAGAGTAAAGGTCGACGAGAGCAAGGACGCTTTTTAATTGAAGGAGCTAAGTTAATTAAAGCGGCCTTAGCTGCAAATGTAAAATTGGCAGAACTTTATCTGGAGGAAAATGTAGCTGCTGAGTATGTAGAAAGCTTTTCACACGTGGTTCAGTCAATATATATTTTACCGCAGAATTTAATAAAAGAATTATCACAAACAACTACGCCACAAGGCGTGATTGCAGTGTTAGAAATTCCTCCTGAAGCTGATCGCGCACCTTATTTACAGCAAGAACGCGGTACCTATCTGTTGCTTGATGGGCTTCAAGATCCAGGTAATTTAGGAACAATTATTCGCACAGCAGCAGCAATGGAAGCGACAGCTATATTTTTAGGGCATGGATCTGTCGATTGGTTAAATGAAAAAGTAATCCGGGCGGCGGCGGGGGCATTATGGCAGCTGCCTATTTTTTATAGCCGGATAGATAATTTGTTATACGAGCTGCGTATGCAAAAAATAACTATTCTAAGTAGTGATGTAGCGGAAGGTAAAGTCTTATCATCATACAAATTCCCTGCCAAGATTGCTTTGATTTTTGGAAATGAAGGACAAGGTGTGTCGGATAACCTTCATTATGAAACGGATGAAGTGCTTCATCTACCGCTTGGCAAGAATATAGAGTCGTTAAATGTTTCGATTGCCGCAGCAATGTTTTTATATGAGCGGAACAGACAGAATATAGTAGGGTAAATATAATAATGGCTAGGTGAAATA
>JBDKGC010000077.1:0-3383 GCA_039798385.1 Bacillota bacterium | reverse complement strand
TATAATGCTTTGCACTTAAATCTTTAATATATTAATATCCCGAGAAAGGGCGCAACTAAACATGAATCGATTACAGGATAGTTTAAATAGCTGGATGCGAGATTTCACAATTTTTCCTAATTTAACAAAACAAGAATTGTTTGATTTCTGGAGCGTGTTAGACCAACCCCATGATAAACGTGTTGCTACAGTATTAAGTTACAAAGAAAAATTTAATTTAAAAGTTTTGATTGAAGGTGGAACCTATAAAGGTGAGATGATTAAAAAAACCCTTGATGTATTTGATAAAATTATCTCTATCGAGTGTGATGAAAAACTAGCTACCGAAGCCCAAAAAAAATTTCAGCAACATAACCATGTACGTGTTATCCACGGAGGAACCGAAGATGTCCTACCATTAATATTAAAAGACCTTGATACCCCTGCCCTTTTTTGGCTAGACAGTCATTATATAGATTGGGGCTTACCTATTCCATGCATCATGGGGCGCACAAATACTGATTGCCCAATAATGATCGAATTAACAACCATCTTACATCACCCAGTAAGAGACCATGTTATTTTAATTGATGATGCCCGCTGCTTTACCGGGCCAAATGTATACTCTAAAGACTACCCATCTATCCAAGAGTTAAAAAAATTTGTACAGGATATAAGACCTGACATGACCTTTGAATATACTCCGCCAAATACTGATATAATTGCAATTTACAAAGAAAAAAAATAAACAGAATTTTTTGTATTAAATATAGCTTAAACATAGATAATTATCTTTCGCCGCGCCCTGCTTTATGTATTAATTAAAACTATACGTTAAAATTTTTCTCTACGGCAGGAACCCCTACTGCTATTGTATTATAAGATATATCACGAATAACAGCTGCTCCTGCACCGATAATTACATCAGCTCCAATAGAAATCTTATCAATAACGTGCACACCTGTACCTAAAAACGTCCTGTTACCAACTACTACATTGCCAGCTATACTGCATCCTGGGGCTATATGACAAAAATCACCTATGATTACATCATGGTCGAGCGAAGCATTTGTATTAATAATAGTCCCTTTCCCTATTTGCGCCGCGGCATTAATCACTGCACCTGGCATAATCGCCACGCCAGTTTCAATCTGCGCTGAAGGTGATATGTTAGTCCAGGGATGCACTGCATTAATAAGTTTAAACCCCATATTCTCTACCCGTTCTATTAATTTTTTGCGCAACGTATTAGCACCGATGGCAACAAACGCATACTTAGTACCCGCTCGATAAATTGACTCCAAAACATTATCATCACCTAAAACATTAAAGCCAAGTACACAAGTCTCTCTTTCAATATTATTAGCTACAAAACCTAGAATTTTATATTTATTAGCTGCTAAAATGTTTTCTGCTACAACTTTTGCATGGCCACTAGCTCCGATAATTACTACGTTTGGCATTACTCGCTCGCTCCGACAACAACCTCTTTTAAAGCCGAAGTAATATAATCAATATCTGCTTCGGTTAAATTAGCATAAGTCGGAAGTGAGATTCCTTGCGCTGCTATTTTAGCGGCTATCGGAAACTGATCTTTTACCTCCAACTTTTGATAAGGTGGCAACATATGCATCGGATAAAAAAACGGCCGCGTCTCAACCCCACGCTCAGCTAGGGTTTGCATTATCCTGTCTCGTTTCTTCTCTGTCGCACCTTTTATCAAAACACCAAACATCCAATAAACATGCTTTGCCCAGTCAGCCTCTTGAGGCAGGATTAAATAATCCTGGACAGCTACTAATCGCTCTAGATAAAGCTTTGCGACTCTAATTCGTTCTTCCACATACCACTCAATGCGTTCCATTTGAGCTATCCCTAACGCTGCTTGTAAATTCGTCATCCGATAATTAAAGCCAATCACTTCATGCCAATACCTGCGTTCCGTACCTAATCCTTGACCTCTTAAAAGTCTTGCTTGCTCAGCTAATTGACTATTATTAGTAGTAAGCATTCCTCCCTCGCCCGTCGTGATGGTCTTATTTCCAAAAAAACTAAAAATAGCAGCGTCTCCCAGCGAACCTGTCTTACGTCCTTTATATTCTGCTCCTAATGCTTCAGCAGCGTCTTCAATCACAAAAAGATTATACTTATCTGCTATTTCTTGTACAGCCAACATATCTACCGGATGTCCATATAAGTGAACTGGTACAATTGCTTTGGTCTTGGAATTGATCTTAGCCTCAAGCAACGTGGAATCCATCGTCCAAAACCTTGGATCACAATCAATAAAAACAGGCTTTGCGCCGCAGTACGTAACCGCATTAGCCGTGGCAATAAAAGTAAGCGTCGGGACCAATACTTCATCACCAGGCTGTACACCAGCTGCACAGAGTGCTAAATGCAGTGCCGTCGTCCCACTGCTACACGCAATTGCATACCTGGTCCCGCAATATGAGGCAAAAGATGCTTCAAATAAATCTAAAAACCTGCCAATTGACGAGACCCAGTTGGTCTCTATGCATTCCAGTATGTACTTCTTTTCATTACCTGCTAAAACAGGCTTAGCTACTGGGTAGTATTTTGTCAACGATTGTCTCCTCCAAAATTCAAGCCATGCTCTAGTCGTTTATAACTACTTCTTCTTATTACTTTTTTATGACAAAAAATCCTTTAATTAATTTTCTAATTATAGACCATAAAAAAACAAGTTTTATTTATTAAAAAGACCTAGCCATAGGTAATTGTCTGTTTCGCTACCCTTTGCTATTAGCATAAATTGAAATTATCTATTAATACTTTTAATAAATTAAAACTATATTGTAGGACGGCCTTTTGCGTTACGTCAATGTATACTCCCCCTCTCTACTTTATAACTGTAACCTAACACTCGTCCCCGTTGCTATTTCCGTATTAAATAAAGCTATGCTGCCCATAGACTTCAACAATGAAAAATGGAGGTTATTTTGAAAAATTTTGAAACTATGCGCTATGCTATTTTTGATTCTTGCTGGAGCTCCCCAGTATGTGCTTTCTTAGAAAAAAACCCAATTTTTATTGAGTATTATGGACCAAAAGCTATTTTTCATACAGAATATATGCAACCAACAGAAATGAAAAATTTTTTCAATTCTCTCTCTCAGTTAAAACTAATGATAATTATCTCCCGTGCTTCCCTTGTAAGTACATTTAAACCTATTCTAGAAAGGCTTTTAGAAAAAAATCCTACCTGCCATATTATATTAATTTGTCAATTGTTTAGCAAAGCTTATTTTCCATTTCATTTTTTAAGTGACCAGGGTTGGTCTGATACAAATATTAAATTAAACAAAAATAACAATATAAGCATTGATGAACAAAAAGCATTATATGTAAAATCCTTTAATGACCAAAACCTGGTAGCTCCA
>JBDKGC010000076.1:0-7140 GCA_039798385.1 Bacillota bacterium | reverse complement strand
GCCTTAAAAGACCGCGTTAAGATTCTTGACTTTACTGGACTTCCAATAGAGATTAAACAGCAGGTAGCCGAAAAACATTTTGCTGAAGAAGCAACTAAACGAGAGTACTCTTATACAGCTGACGAATGTAAACAGATAGCACAAAATATTGTGGCCGCACATGAAACAGCAGGGATAATTAGCGTGCGCGCCGTTGAAAAAATGATAAATGATTATATACTACATCAAAAAACTTTTCCTGGAAAGCCTTTTGAAATTAAAGTTGAACCTGAAACGGAAGAACTGGTTTCTCCAGCTTTAACCAGTAGACCAAGTACAAAAAAACAGCCAAGTAAAACTTTAGTGACTGGCCGCAGCTGGGGATAAAATTAAACAACATCCTTTCAAATCGATTGTCTATATCATCAAAGGAGCTCATACTAAATGATTAGATTAAAACAACTAAAAATAATAACCACTTTCTCTCTCGGCTTAACAATCGGTTTGTGGTCAATAACTACTCAAGCAGCAGAAGATAAAAAAGAAAAAGATAAAAAGTCTGCTACACACGAAAAAAAAGCCCCAACTAAGCATATGAAATCAGAAGAAGCACTCCCAAATATTGCTAAAACACCAGAAAAAAGCAAGAAAACTAAAGTAACACAGAGTACTTCTACCCAAACTTCTTCTAGTTCTACTCTAACCCCAGTGGAAGATGCTCAGCCTGCTAAAGGTCCAAAACCCTCCCCTAATCAGGAAAGTGATGCTACAGAAATCACCGAGCAGTTCCAACAACTGAGCATTAGTCCTAGGACTCCAAACCCTACTACGCCAAACATGCTTACACGTTGGTTGTTCCCTGGTGGACGACCTACTAAATCCTTTTTACCTGAAACAGGAGACGATCCAGAAGCAACTGCCGCACACAATTTAGCTTGTCTTATTTTTGGGGAAGCGTACTATAAACAACCTACTACTTCAGCTCTAACACCTGCTGAAGCTCCCAACCAAAGTTCATTACCACTGATTCCATTATCTCCTAAAGCTACAACTAATTGTATAACACCAACAACTATTGGAGCATCTCCAGAAGAAACAGAGGACGAAATAAGAAAAAGGGTTTCCAGACAACAACAATTGTCTCGAGCCAAAAGAGTGGTTTTTAGATTTGCTCCCTTAGCAAAATATCCTGCTTTAACAGTGGCAGTTTATACCATGCGCAAGTTTTTACCCTCTATGCCAGAAAATTTACAAAGTGTTGCGGGTGCTGGAATCGCTGGAGGTATAGCAACGCACCTCTTAAATGAAAGTCGAGAAGTAACCGAAGCAATAAAATATAGTTTAGCTGAATATGGACTTACCAAACCGACTATCCAACAAAAATTTCAACAAGATTACGATAGATTAGCACTTTTATATGAATTACAAAAAGAACACTGCCAGCCGGCAGAAGGAGAAATGATAGAAAATAAATTAAACCTTCTGCAAAGACATATTCAAGATGCTACGGACTACCCAGGAGATTACAATAGTACTGAAAGTAGAAAACTGATCCAAACCGTTGAGACCATCTTAAATTTACCACGAACACCCTTACCAATTGAAAATTTAGAAGCTACACGTAGCGTACTACAAGAAGCTCTAGCATCGTATCCTGACATCTGTCAACGCGAGATGCAGAAATTATTAACCCAAATCAATTCCAATAACAGTATGCTACATCCAATACGAAATATTTTGTGTTTGATAGGTCCGCCGGGCGTTGGAAAAACAACAGCAATCCGAAAAACAGCAGAGGTGTTGGATTATCCCCTTACTGAACTCTTATTAGCACGTGTAACAAATTTATTTGGTGAAAAATCAGACGATCTAAAAATTTCCCCTATAACAGCTGCTTTTTTAAAAACTAATAGCAAAGGAAAGAAAGGTACTAACCCAATAATTTTCTGTGATGAAGGTAGCGATCAAAGCGAAGGTGGATCTTATATTCTAACAGAATTAAAAACTTTATTAGATCCTGCTCGTACTACATTTAAAGATCAGGCTTTAGACCTAGATATTAAAGTAGATCGTGCGATCTTTATTATTGCGGGCAATAATTTCTTCGAAGGAGAAGCTAGTGCAGCACTAAAAGATCGTTTGCATCCAATCTATTTTCCCGGATTACCTTTGGCTACTAAAGAAGAAGTAGCAAAAAAATATTTTGTAGAAATAGCTAACGATATGAATTATGAATATACCACAGCAGAACTTGAAACTACTACAAAAAAAATTGTTGAGGCTAATTCAGATAATCCTAGTGTGCGTACAATTATAAAAGAGATTGGCAGCTACTTGTTAGAAAAGAGAACTTTTGGTAGTCAATCTTCTATTTCTCAATTAACTGCGGAACCGGTTGTAAAAACTATGAAAAAAAGAAAAAAAAGAAAATCTGTAACAGAAGAAGGTAACTGTACAAATACAAATTCTAGTTTCCAATTAATGCAGCACCCGCGCTCTAAAAAAGATGCAAATAAAAAATCACCTATTCCATCACGCACTATTTGTCATATGGGTAAAGGTGGCCTGGGGTAAATAAGAGCTAAGGATTACCCATCTACAACGAAACCCTATACTAAAAAGAGCATACAAATTATTAGCGCAAAGTTCCTCTAATGTTCGTCACTTGTGAAGTCACTCTTTATACTTACTGTATGTTGCTTCGAGATCCTTGGAGTTGTTCTTGAAGCGCAGCTATTTGTTTTTCTAAGTCAGCTATTTTACTACCAAATAACTGCTCAAAGTATAATTGTAAACTTTTGTTATTGTCATTGATTCCCGATTCTACCATTTTTTTAAATTCATCTAAAGCTTCTCTTATTAAAAAGCGTACTTTATGCTCTGGGGCACTTGTTCCTGACATAAAAAGAGAAATTTGTTGAAAAGAATCAACTGCCTTTACATATTCATTTTCAATTTTGTCCAATCGAGCAATTATAGATTGTAATATTGGAGATAAACTCTCTATTGGAGCTGCATTGTTTTGCAACATTAATGTCGCACATCCTTTTTAAAATATTTATTTTTATTGATATGCAAAGATGCATTTTATTATTACTATTAACTAGTATTCTAAAACTAATCGGTAATTATAATCCAATTTTAGTATAGATAAACAAATCGTTTTAAGAAAGGTTACATCAGCTATCGGTACGTATTTAGGGAGCTGCTGTCAGACCCAAATGTTTAGTGCTATAATAAATCATAAAGAAATCTGACTATTTAGGAGTTAACTGATGAATGAAGAGTTTGTATCAACTAAAATCGGCGACATAGGTCTACACCTGTGTTCCACGCCTAAGTTTAAAACTAATTTAATTATGCTTTGTTTAGCGCAAGAACTTAATCCCTGCCATGTCACGAAACATGCCCTCTTACCCATGGTTCTTAAAAGAGGTACCAAAAAATTTCCTACCAATCTTCTTTTAAACCATCACCTTGACGAGCTATATGGTGCCGACCTCTTTAATTACGTTGTAAAGATGGGTAATGCTCAGCTCTTAATCCTTGGAGTTGAAATCTGTAACGAGCAGTATTTGCCCGAAACAGGCAGCTCATTATGTAACGCTGGAGCAAAATTATTAAGTGAGTTACTAACGCAGCCAGCCTTAGAAGAGGGCTATTTTAAGAAAACATACGTATCTGGCGAAAAAAAGATTCTTGCACAAAGAATTAAAAGTTTGTTGGATGATAAAGGACAATATGCCAAACAACGAACAATTGAGGAGCTTTGCGCTAATGATCCATACGCCCTCTTTAGTATTGGCCGCGCCGCTGATCTACCCTTAATCGACGAAGTCAATCTTTATAAATATTATCATGACATCTTGCGCAACTGTCCGCTTGATCTTTATTTTATTGGAAACTTACCACCAAATAAGGCTGCCAAAGAGTTGGAGCCTCTTTTGCAAAACCTAGCTAGCTACAGTTTGCGTCAACGCAGAAGTTTTGCAACAACCGACTTAAAACAACCTGCAGAGCAAGTAAATTATGTTAATGAATCTCAAAAATTACAGCAAGCAAAGCTAAACTTAGGCTGCACTACTAGTATCGCTTATGCTGATCCGAATTACCCAGCATTGATGGTCTATAATGGACTACTCGGCAGCTTTCCACATTCAAAGCTTTTTCAAAATGTACGAGAAAAAGCAAGTTTAGCATATTACGCCTCCTCCAGCTTAGAGAGTCATAAAGGCTTACTCTTAATTCATACAGGGATCGATCCCAAGCAATATGATGAAGCACTAAAAATAATCCAAGAGCAGCTCCAACTTTTAAAAGCAGGGAGTTTCACCAAAGAGGAACTAGATCAAACCAAACAATGTCTTATTAACCGCGTGCAAGAACAACAAGATGATACAAAAGATCTGGCCTTATTTCACTATGCGCAGTTGCTAAGCGGATCACAACGGACAAAAAGTTTACTCTTGCAAGAGCTCGCAAGTGTTACGCCAGCTGATATTACCCGCATTGCAGAACGCGTGCAGATCAACACTGTCTATTTTCTTAGCTAATAATTAAAAAAGGAGTAATTATGCAAAAAACTGACTATCCGCATTTAGGAGAAACATTATATGCAAAGCAGCTGCCCAATGGTCTCGGGGTCTATGTCCTGCCAAAAAAAGGTTTTAATAAGACCTATGCTTTGCTCGCTACAAAATATGGTTCGATAGATAATGATTTTGGGCAAACAAAAGCAGAACGCCAGCAAGTAGTAGATGGCATTGCCCACTTTTTAGAGCATAAACTTTTTGAGCAGTCTTCCGGCCATGATGTTTTTTCACAATTTTCAAATTATGGCGCTTCCGTTAATGCCTATACTTCTTACACTCACACCGCTTATCTTTTTTCTTGTACGTCTAACCTACCGCAGAACTTACTCTTTTTACTAGACTTTGTGCAAGCACCGTACTTTACAAACGAGAACGTTGCGAAAGAAAAAGGAATCATTACCCAAGAACTACAAATGTATGCTGACGACCCCGACTGGCGGCTGCGCTTAAATTTTTTACAAGCACTTTTTAAAGTTGCGCCGCTAAGAATCGATATAGGTGGTACGCCTGAATCAATTCTTAAAATAACAAAAGAAGCACTTTATCACTGTTATCAAACCTTTTATCACCCTTCAAACATGGCACTCTGCATTGTAGGAGCTTTAGATCCACATGAAATAATAAATTTAGTTGCAGCAAACCAAGCTGAAAAAAAGTTTGCCCCGATTAAACCTATTTATCGTTATCTTCCACAAGAACCTGATCAGCTAAATAAAATTTATCATGAACAAAAGATGCCGGTCGGTGTTCCAAAAATACTCTTTGGCTTTAAAGAACGGGCTAAAAACCTAAAGCAAATTAATAAAAAACTGCAGTTTGAACTCCTAACGGAGCTGGTTTTAGAAATTACGTTTGGGCTTGGCAGTACTTGGTTTCAAGATTTATATCAAGCAGGCTTAATCGATAACTCCTTTGGTTATGAATACAGTCTTTTTAATAACTATGCTTTCTCCACCATGGGTGGCAGTAGCCCTGATCCAGCAAAAGTTATTAAAATAATTAAAGAGTGGCTACCATCCTATATAACACAAGGACTAAAACAAGCTGACTTTGATAGGATTAAACGCAAAGAGCTTGGTTTCTGGTTAAGTGCACTTGATTCACCTGAATTTATTGCTAAACAATTCCTTAACTACAAGTTTAACGGTGATGACTTTTTTGAGATCATCCCTCTCTTAAATAGTCTTACCTTAGCGGAAGCTAATGAACGGTTACGCCAACACTTTGATCAAGAACAACTCTGTTTCTCAGTAATTAAACCCTTAGATAATTAAGATGACCAACCAAAAACAAACGGCCTGGATTTTAGGCGGTAGCGGAGCAATTGGCGCAGCCATTGTAACTGCATTTGCTCGTCAATACAATGTGGGTATAGGTTACTACACTAACGAATGTGCTGGTCATGATTTAGCAACCAGACTGCAAAAAGAGGGCTGCGCAGCTCAAGCATACTACACTGATCTAACCGACCGCACTAGCATTGCAGCAGCTTATTTTAAGCTAAGTCAAGAACTAGGTTCTCCTTCAATTATCGTGCATGCCGCCGGCGATAGTTGGTACGGTCTGGTGCAAGAAATGCCAGATCAGGAATACAAACATCTAGAACAAGTTCACCTTCGTAGCGCATTATACTTAGTGCAAACCGTGCTTCCTTATCTCCTCACGCAGCGCTTTGGTCGCCTTATCTTTATCTCTTCATTGTGGGGCGAATGTGGCGCGGCAACAGAGGTTATCTACTCTGCGGTAAAAGCAGCTCAAATTGGCTTTGTAAAATCCTTGGCCAAAGAGTTAGCACCTTCAGGTATTACTGTTAACGCTGTAACACCTGGTGCTATTGATACTCCGTTGCTCAGCCGTCAGCTTACCCAACAAGAAAAAGAAAAACTCCGTCAAAAAATTCCGCTAGGTAGATTAGGTAAACCAGAGGAAGTGGCTGCGGCTGTTGTTTTTCTAACAGAAAGTTCCTACATTACAGGAACAACACTTGGCATAGATGGTGGCTGGGGAGGTTTATAACCTCTACAAACCTTTTGATGCTCTGAAGATTCACCCCAAGGTACATTCCTGCGGCACCCATCACACATAAGCATTTTTTCTAGAGCTGGATACGTACATCCACAGCGATCCTGCTTGGTAGGACCAAACTCCTGTTTGCAATTTAGACATCTACTTGGCGGGTGTGTTAAACATAATGGATGAAAATTAGGGAGGATAAAACCGATAGGTACACCAGGTACTCCTTCAAACCGATCACGCCTATCACTATCATTCCGTTTACGATAGCGGTTACTTGCTGCAACTGAATCCAGCGCTTTCTCTTTAGAATCATTATATCGATCTTCTATAGTAGTTCGTTTTTTATTATCATCATCAAGTTTTAATTTTCCAAAACGACCTACTATCTCCAGCTCAGTTCTATCATTGGCAGCATGGGCGATACTCCACGAACCAACTAAACTAGTTATTATAATAACCTTTATAGATATTGACATACTTATATCTCCTATATAATTTTATTTATCAAGTTACTTTTGGGCCTACAACTCCGCTCAATTAAGCGTCTTACTAT
>JBDKGC010000075.1:0-6957 GCA_039798385.1 Bacillota bacterium | reverse complement strand
TGTTTAGGTGGAGAAGGAAAAAAGAAGACAAAAAAGAAAAACAATAAAAAGTCCTAACTGCCCAACTAAATAAAAAAAGTATATTAGAGCCAGCTCCCCTCTTCCGGAGGGCTGGCTCTCTTATTTTTGCCGGCTATTTATGATATATTGTACATAGGATTTTAGTAATAACTATTTATTAAATAGGAGGGACGGCATGCCCGCTATTAATCGCGAAAAGTTTTGGTCGTCGACAAAAGATCTAATACCTGAACAAACTAAAGAAGTAGTCTGGGATAAACTAACGAGCTCATCGGCACCACTTACACAAGATTTTTTTTGGACCGCAACTGAAAATTTAATCGACGAAGAGACTAAACGGATTATTTGGCAAAAACTAAAAGAACCAAATGACAACATAGAAGAAGCCCCATCTTTTACGCTAGATACTTACAAGGTTATTTATGCTCTAGGTGGACTTATTCTCTTGTGGGGTATCTTCTTTATTACTAAGCAGGGTTTACAAACAGGCAACTATCGCGGTGGTTACCTTTTTACTTTCTCAGCACTCTATACAGCCTTTTTCGGAATAGGTAGCTATCTGATGTACAAGAAAACACGCTTTGCTAGTTTTGCGCAAGTTCTAGGGTTTATCTCCTTTAGCATGTTGCCTATTGCTATTTATGGTTTGCAAGATTTTTTTGATATTTGGCCCAGTACAGGCCAACATAACTTAGATGTTATTTTCTACGAACACCACTGGCGCAACGTAGTAATATTTATTGCACCTCTTTTATATGGCACACTACTCATGCGCGTGCTACGCTGTTCCTTTTTATTATTGCCCATGAGCCTACTTATGCGGATGCTACTAGGTGATATGGTAGTCTTAGTAACAAACACTAGGCTAACCTGGGGAATAAATCATCATGCCTGGCTTTGGTTTACCACGGGCATGATTGTGCTACTCATTTCCTACATGCTAGACATTAATAACAAAACAGACTTTGGCTTTTGGGGTTATTTATTTAGCATTTCAACTATCTGGCTTGCCCTTACCAACATAGTTTTTGACAAATTTCCTAGTCATCATCAAGGTGCATTATTTGCTTACGCCTTAAGTAATGTAGCCTTTGTCCTATTAGGTCTCTTTTTAAGAAGAAAAAGTTTTATTGGAGCTGGATTTTTTGGTATCTCGCTCTACTCCTTGCAGTTAGTACATTATTTTTACACTCAACCACACTTCCCACTCATTATGATTATTATCGCCATGGTCATTATCACCTTAACCTACTTATGGCAGACACATTTTAAAGGAAAGATAACCAAGATGATTTGTCAGATGACCTTGCCAAGCGGGTTAGCTCAGTATCGACCTGTCAAACGTCAAAATCTATTTTAAAAAAACACTGGAGGGGTTTTTTGCTCTATTTCAGCATCTTAGCCAGCAGTAGCAAGGGAAATGCACTTTACGTCGAACATCAACAGCAACGTTTATTGATCGATGCCGGCTTACCTGAAAGCAAACTACGCCTCCGGTTACAATTATTAGGTAGAAACATTGCCGATTTAACAGGTGTCTTTATCTCCCACGAACATCTAGATCACGTCCAAGGCGTAGGTACTATTGTTCGTAAGTATAAGGTGCCTCTATACATAACAGAAGAAACCTATCAATGCTTACCCAAAAGTGTTGGGACTATTCCAAAAAGTGCCTGTATCTTTATCCAACCTGAAGAAAAGTTAACAATGGAGAGCTTAACTATTCTGCCACTTGAACTCTCACATGATGCCAAATTAACATTAGGATTTAAGCTCAACTGTCCGGAAGCTAGTTTAGCCATTATTACAGATCTAGGATATCTCCCAGCTAAAATAATTGACAAACTAAACAGTATAAATACTTTGATTTTAGAAAGCAATCACGATACCGAAATGTTGATGCATGGCAAATATCCTTGGTATTTAAAAAAGAGAATTATCAGTGATACTGGCCATCTATCTAATACAAGCGCGGCAGAAGCATTGAGTAAAATACTCCGTAAAAAAGGGGAACAAGTCTACTTAGGCCACTTAAGCGCGAAGAACAATACCCCTGATTTAGCGCTCTTAACCATCCGAAAAATTTTAAGTAGTTATAACATTAAGCCCAACCACGATTTTAGTTTAGCGGTTGCTAAACATCATGACCTGTTGCCAGCACGGTAACATTTATTTTTTAACGATAAGCTAGCCTTGCGGCTGCAGAAGCTGCTATTGCTGCCACTAGATCATCTAAAAAGACATGATCTCCCTCTGATCCGCGATCCAGTTTTTTTAAAACCCCGACCTTATTGCGATCTAAAAAACCAAAATTTGTAATCGCAATTGTACCAAAATTATTAGCCACCCCTAACGCTAAAATCTCATCAATCCCATACAACGGTTGGTCCTGCTCTAAAATAGTCTGCAACATAGTCGGCAAAGCCTTTTTTTCTGTTAACTGATCTAAAGATATACCTGTCAACAGCGCGTGCTGCACATCTTTTTTCTTAAGTACAGCATGAACACTCTTTAAACATGCCGCCAAACTAATATCAGGCCGATAAGGACCTTGTAACCAATGTGTTAACTCCGCAATATCGTCCACTAAAACACCACGTTCTTTGAGCAACATAATACATTCCTGATACAAACTAAAACCACCTTCCCTCATAATATTTTGTTTTTACTAATAGTCTATTTATGTTTACTTAAAAAAAGGGCATAATCCAACACATTGTGCGTCGCTTTATTTTGAATATGTGGCTCATCGAACCTCATCGGCTTGGCATTCGCCTCAAAAAACCACAAACGCCCAGTTTGATCTACTCCCCAATCAATTGATATCTCACCCAAATGACCCTGGTCATGCTGGTCTAACACCTTTGCCACTTCAAGCGACTTTTTAGCTAATTCTCGTTTAATATCCATGGCCTTAGCTAGCTTAAATTTATCTTGTAAAACTGTATCAACATCACCAAGACTTCCACCATAGACCCTATGTGTAGCAATCGCCCGGAGCCCAGCTATACGTACCCCAATTCCTGTAACACCCCAGTTACCTGTCTTATTCTTCTGCACTAAGGTTCTCATATCACATTTTCTTTTTACGCTGGTCTCTAACAGCTCGATCCCTTGCTGCACAAGGTAGGCTCTCTTAGGCAATAACTTTTTTAATGTTTCTATTAATTCAGAAGGCTCAAAGTAACCTTGCAGCTCACACTGGCTGTTTAGTTGTTGTTGTTCAATAACCCAACCCTCAGACCGTTTGGTCAGCTTAAAAATTCCTTTTCCGATACTCCAATCAACAGGTTTTAAATAGATCATGTCATGTTTTAGTAATAGTTGATAAAATTTTGCCTTATCACCCCACCGAACTGTTTCAGGTAAAGTAGTCTGCAATCGCTGCTCTTTATTTAAAAGCTCAAGCAATTTGTCTTTATAAAAAAAGTTAGTGTTAAAAAAGGGGATCCTTTTTTTTCTTAATATTTGTTTAAAATGCTTTACATCCGTTGCCTGTTCCGCCTTGCGATTAGGAATACGATTATAGACAACATCAGGCCAAGGTAGTTCTTCTTTTACCCATACTTTTTTTTCACCAACCAAACTTTTCAGTAAATAGCCTGTTAACTTTTCAGCATCAAGTGCGTTTGGAATAAGCACCGAAACATCTATATTATTTTTCCTACCCGCATATATCAGCTCACTAAAAGTCTGGTGATTACCTCCAAAAAATTTATCTTTAGCAGCTGAAGTTAAGACTGCTAGATGCATCTTGGCTGCTTTTTTTTTCATTTACTTATCCCCTTAGATTAAACCAAATCCCCAACTACTTTTTACTAGCAAGTTTATGCTAGAAAAACCTGTAATATGTTAAAAGTGATTTTGATACACGGGGCTCTCTGTTAGCCTATACTGTAATTTATCAGCTAAACTCTTTGCATATAAAACAGGCAAAATATAGGCTCGTTTAAAAGTTTTTAAGTCACCAATTCGTTTAAAAATAGTACGCCCGGGCCGCGAGTTAACCTCTAATAACCAAAGCTGTTTTTGGTGAACATCAACGCCAAGATCTATACCTAGTTCGCATAGTATGCCATGCTTTTTTTCCACATAAGACGGCAGTGCCCCCGTAACTTCGTCAATCGTTGTATTTAAAGTTTGGAGATCGAAGCTCCTAAGTTCTCTATCACAAAACTCACTCCACTCACACGCTTCTCCACCACCGTGTAAGTTAGATGTGACACCATTCCTGCTTCCAATGCGTACCGCCTGACCTGTTTTATACCAATTACCCCGACCATCTTTTTGCATTAAAATTCGCAGATCAAAAGGGCGATTATCATGAGTATTTAAATTTAGGGCTTGCTGCACAATATATTTTCGGCCTCCAACAAAAGAGGACAACCATCGAGACATATCATCTAGCGGTAGTAGTTGCTCTAAGGCCTCGTTTCCGGTGGTTCGGCCACAGATTGCAACCTGGTTTGAATGTTTTCTTAAAAGCAAAACTCCTCGTCCTTGACAACTGCTGGTTGGTTTTAAAATTAAACTATGTTTGTCAAATAGTAAATCCCTTAGTTGTTCAAAAGAGGTATATGGCATGGTATACGGTAAATACTTAGCTAATAACTCGTTAGCTAAAATTTGTTGATAAACAGACCACTTATCACGTAACCCATAACCTAAAAATGAGGTGGAAGAATTTCTTTTAAGACGTTTAATAAACGCAGCATATTTTCTTTTATAATTAGAACCAGTTAAAAAACAGCGATCATAAATAACGTGTGGCAAAGATCCACGACGCCATAAAGTACCATCAAAAAGTTTTAAGGTTCTCCCTGTTACATCGAGGGAAGTTGGATCAAAAACAACTGTTTTTAAACCAATTTTTTTTGCGATCATACTAATGCGCCAAGAAAAAGAGCCCCGTGTAAAATAGCGGCTAGACTTTTTTTTGCAAACCATTAAGCCAAAGACTGCACCCAATACCTAACCTCCTTTTGTAGCCAAGATCTTATTAATTTCTTATAAATATAGTTTATGCCAACCTTAGAATTCAGGAACTATTGATTAGCCCATAACGCACTAGCTTCATGTAATGAGCTTCATGTAATGATCAAGAAGAACAAACGCGTAAATTTTTTTAAAAATAAAGATACAAGTACAAGCAGATAAGATATTATCCGCATATAATGATTTGCAATATATAAAAATATATAACTTTATATAAAAAGAGCTTTGGGTTGCCATTCTTAGCGCAACACCAGAAGCTTTTTGTATTCTTAAAGAAAGCCAGGTGAAAAATAGATGACCCAACCTTATATTGGTGGTTGGATTAAAGATTTACCTGACGCACGAGATTATCGCTGTACAAGTACCCTGCAAGCAACCTTACCGCTCAAAGTAGATCTACGCACCACCTATCAGACAGAAATATATGATCAAGGTAATTTGGGCTCTTGTACAGCTAACGCCGTCGCTGCGCTATATAACACACTGCGCCTTATTCAGGGCCTAGAACCATATCCACCTTCGCGCCTTTTTATTTACTATAATACTCGTGTTATTCAAAACACGGTCAAATATGACTCTGGGGCCTCAATTCGTAACACTATGAAAGCAGCGAGTCAACCGTTTGTAAGATGCCGAAAAAATTGTCCGCGTGGTTGTCCAGCGGAAGTACTTTGGCCCTACGATATAACAAAATATAAACGCAAACCTTCGGCGGTTGCTTACGCCAATGGGAAAGATCATTATCTTATAACCTACGAACGTGTTAATCAAAACTTGCTAGCAATTAAAACGGCATTAGCCGCCAATAAACCGATTGTGCTGGGATTTGCTGTCTACTCATCTTTCCTAACAATTGGTAGTGACGGTATTATGCCGATCCCTAATATAGATACCGAAACCTTGCTAGGCGGACACGCGGTCTTAATTGTCGGCTACGATGATACGATGCGTTCATTTATCATGCAAAATTCTTGGGGGACAAGCTTCGGCGACCAGGGTTATTTCTATGGTCCCTATGATTACTTTACTAATTCTAACTACGCAAGTGACTTCTGGACCGCAACAAAAATAACTTAAGCAAACTAAATATCAACAAACAATCAGAGCTGGTTTATAGCTACCCAGCTCTGATTGTTTTCCAATACTTTTAGAAAGCTGGTGAAGAAATTTGCCAAAACCATACGTTGGTGGTTGTATTCGTGACTTACCAGATGCACGAGATTATAAGTTTACCAGCACGCTAAACATAGCTCTTCCTTTAGCAGTTAATTTGCGAACCAAATACAATACTCCCATCTATGATCAAGGCAATTTAGGCTCATGTACCGCCAATGCCGCTGCTGCGCTCTATAATACAGTGCGAAAAATCAAAGGTTTAGCGGATTATGGTCCTTCGCGCCTCTTTATCTATTATAATACCCGCGTCTTACAAAATACGGTTAATTACGACTCAGGTGCCTCAATTCGTTTAACACTAAAAGCAGCTAGTAGACCCTCTGGCTGGGGTGCGCCAAAAGAAGCTTTGTGGCCTTACAATATAAGTAAATTTACAACCAGACCACCGATAGCAGCCTACACCGAAGGCCAAAAACATTACATTACAACATACACCAGTATCCCTTATACAAGTAATATAGCAGCTAACATCATTGCCGTAAAAAATGCTGTCGCAAATAACAAACCTGTCATCATTGGCTTCTCCGTTTATTCATCCTTCTACAATATAGGTAGATCTGGCATAATGACCGTGCCCAACATTGCAACCGAACAATACCTAGGCGGACATGCCGTCCTGATTGTCGGCTATACCTCAAATAGCTTTATAATCCAAAACTCTTGGGGTACCCTTTGGGGAGCAAGTGGCTACTTCTATGGACCACAAGCATACTTTGCTAACCCTAATTATGCTTTCGATGCCTGGACCATAACCAGTGTCGTGTA
>JBDKGC010000074.1:0-10358 GCA_039798385.1 Bacillota bacterium | reverse complement strand
TGATTAAAGCTCGTCATTATAGCACCTTCTTTGATGAATTTTACTATAACATTATGTTTAAAAATAAATTTAATGAATCGATTTATTGGTATAATACAAAATGATGTAAGGAGGTCAATTTATGAATGATGTGGTAGCAATTGTCGGGCCGACTGGAGTAGGCAAAAGTGATATCGCTATTAAGCTAGCTAATAAACTAAGAATAGAAATTATCTCCGTTGATGCTTTTCAAGTTTATCGGGGCCTTAATATAGGGACAGCAAAGGTTTCACTTGCAGAGCAGAGCAGAGCACCCCATCATTTACTTGATATTGTTTCTTTTAGGACTTCTTTTTCGGTCAAATCCTTTCAATGCTTGGCACAGAAAAAATTAAACGAAATTTGGGAGCGTGGAAATTTACCTGTTGTAGTTGGAGGGACAGGTTTATACCTGTCAGCCCTCTTATGTAGATACAAGACGCCTGCTGTTCCTCCTGATAAGGCCTTTCGCGCCACGTTAGCACAAGAAATTGCGGAGTATGGTAGCGAGACCTTACATGAGCGTTTACGCGCAGTTGATCCGGTGGCTGCTGAAAGTATTCATCCTGCTAATCACCGTCGTTTAATTCGTGCTCTAGAAGTTACTAAGAGTGGACATAAATTTTCTGAGATTGGAATAGTAAATGAAGGGAGTTATGGATTGTGGATTGGCTTAAATATGCCAAGACCACTTTTGTATGAAAGGATTAATAAGCGCGTGGTACAAATGATAGAGCAAGGGTTACTGAACGAGGTTAAATCCTTAGTCAAACAAGGTTTGACTAAGGAAATGACGGCCGGGCAAGCGATTGGCTATAAAGAACTACTTGCTTATCTAGCGGGAGATTGTGATTTTATGAGTGCGATAGAGGAGATAAAGTGTGCCAGCAGGAAGTATGCTAAGAGACAGCTGAGCTGGTTTCGCCGTTTAGCTTTTATTAAATGGTTTGATGTAAGTAGGTCTAGTTCAGAAAACGAAATTGTGAGTCTTTTGCTGCAGGAGTTTCCTGATTATGTAATTGAAAGTAGTCCTTAATTATGAACTCTATATGTTTTATAAAATTGGATTGTAATGCTAGGTGATTTGTAATAAAATAACATTAATGATGTTTGAGCGACATTAGGGTAAACTAATTCGGTATTAAAGGGGCTCAGAAAGTAAAGCAGCTATTTTTACTTATAAATAAAGACGAGGTGTTTTTGTTGAAACGGTCGGTTAATGTGCAGGACGTTTTTTTAAATCAAGCGCGCAAAGAGGCGATAATAGTAACTATTTTTTTAATTAATGGTTTTCAAATTAAAGGATTTATTCGTAGTTTTGATAATTTTACCGTTCTCTTGGAAAGTGATGGAAAACAGCAGATGGTATATAAACATGCTATTTCTACATTTATACCGTCGCGCTCTGTAGATCTATCGGTATCATCAACGCAAGAAGTTTAATAAAAATTTAATATGAAAAACCTTTACCCAATACTTCGTGGGCATTATGAACAACTAAAAAGGCCTCTTGATCGAGCGTAAGAATAATTCTCTTTAGTCTGGTAAGTTCACGCAGGGAGAGTGTAATATAAAGTACTTCTTTTGATTCCCCAGTGTAAGCTCCTTTTGCCTTCAGCACGGTAACTCCGCGGTTTAACTTTATATTTACGGCCTGAGCTAACTCCTCTGGTTTACTCGTAATAATAATAGCAGTTTTTGTTAATCTGAACCCTTCTATTACAAAATCAATCGTCTTAGTAGTTACAAAAATGTAAATCAATGTGTACATTGCTTTTTTCATGCCGATAATACTAGTAGAACCCAGAATGATAATTAGGTCAATTAATAAAATGTTAAAGCCTATGCGCCAGCCATATATTTTATTCATAACCCGTGCGATAATGTCGATGCCTGCGGTACTGCCACCTATTTTTAAAATAATGCCAAGACCAGCTCCGTTTAATACACCGGCAAAGAGCGTGTTTAAAAGCAAGTCGGTCTGGTCGCATTTAGGGACAAAGGAGGTGGCAGCAATCATTAGCGATAGTGCAAATAAGCCTATGGTACTATAGATAGTTATTTTTCGGCCTAATAAACGCCAACTTAGAAATAGGAGCGGTATATTAAGTAGAAAATAAAGTGTGCTTAAGGTTGTTTCATTAAAACCCAGGTAGTATTGAAAAACAAGGATAGCAATACCTAACAAGCCGCCATCTGCTAGGCGACAAGGTATAACAAAATGATTAACAGCGACAGCTGATAAAAATGCACCTAGCAAAATAAGAGCTATATGTTTTAGATTTACTACTGATAATAACCGTTTCACGTCTAAGGAAATACTCCTTTTGCTTTTTTATTAGAGCATATTACTAATTTTGTTACAATGCAAGCAAGAGTATACCTTTTTATTTTAAAAGGAATATAAACCCCCTTTTTGGGGGAGATTAAAGATTAAGAAAAAAATAAGTAGGTGATAATTATGAATTTTAATATTAGAACGGCAATTGTAGAAAATTTGACTGGTATGACGCAGCAAGAACTTGGTAAGTTGATTAATGATTCTGCAACAGGTGAGGATGAAAAATTTTTACCAGGCTTAGGTGTGGTCTTTGAGTTATTATGGCAGAGTAGTACTGCAAATGAACGACAAGATTTACTAGCTAAAGTGCATACTAGTTTAAAAAAAGGCTAAGATTCTGGAGAGTCTTGGCGACGATGGCATTACGTTAGTGCTTTTTGAATTGTTTCTAGCAATTTTTCTAAATTACCTAATTTTAATCGTAGATAATTTCGTTCAAAGCGGTGCAGGTGGTCTTGTTCATCTTGTGATAGTTGCTTAAAAAGTCTTTTAAGTGCTGCATCAGAGCTTAGATTGCTTAATTTGGCGTACAAATCTTTAGCACCTTGTTCATCGTGTATGGCGATCTTTAATACGGCCAATAATTCTTTGGTCTGTTTTAAATTACCAACTTTATGGGGCGTATAGGGTGATACTTGGGGGACTGTGCCCGTCAAGGTATAATAAAGTTGTTTTAGTTTTTTGTAGTGCCGCATTTCATCATGTAGGGCATGATGAAAATCCTTGCGAACCATTTCTTTGGGGGATAAATTTTTAATTATCCCACTATAAAAATTAATTGCTTGTGCTTCATCCCGGAGAGCACCAGGAATTGCCTGGATAATTTTTTCTTCTTCAGTAGCTGTCACGTAAGTTTCTTCCTCGTTTATCAAATAATCCATTTATTTATTCCTCCCATGTAAGTTAGTTTTTATTAAGCTAACGGTATAATATGTTTGAACGCTTGTCTAAATTGCTTATCTTTATATCTAACATGAAAAAAGAGACAATTGTGATTTGAAAATTTTTTTGATAAGATAATAGAACGTTATAAGAAAATGGACGAAAGGTACGGCAGAAAATGATTAGAGTAATTGTAAGTGGTATAACGGGGCGAATGGGCCGGGAGGTAGCGCGAATGGTACTGGAGGAACCCTCGTTTAAATTGGTTTGCGGTGTTGCGCTTAATACAACAGAGCAGCAGACAAAAGTGGTTTTTGAACGGGATACCGCTCAGGTTCCTTGTTTCTCAACGTTGGCACAGGCTTTTAAACTTTGTCAGGCTGAAGTAGTGGTTGACTTTACTACGCAGGTAGTAGTTGAGCAGCATATTAGATTAGCGGCAACGCACGGAGTACGTGCAGTTGTAGGAACAACAGGTTTAAGTAGCAAAAAAATTGAAGCATTAAGCAAGTTTTGTGCTAAAAAAAAAGCAGGCGTTATTATGGCGCCTAACTTTTCAATCGGAGCCATCTTGATGATGCAGTTTGCTGCTCAAGCAGCTAAATATTTACCCCATGTTGAAATTATAGAGTTGCATCATGATCATAAGCTAGATGCACCCTCTGGTACGGCAGTTCGCACAGCGGAACTAGTTTCGCAGGCACGGGTAAAATCTGCTACATATGAAGACAGCTTGGATAAAGAGGTCTTGCAAGGGGCTCGGGGGGCGGTTCATAAAGGATCCCATGTGCATAGTGTTCGTTTACCCGGGTTGCTTGCTCATCATCAGGTTTTGTTAAGTGATGAAGGGCAGCTCTTATCTATTAGGCATGAATCATTTAATCGAAGCTCGTTTATGCCAGGTGTGAAGATGGCAATTAAGAAGGTGTTAGGTTTAAACAAGATGGTTTATGGTTTAGATAAGTTGGTCGCGTGCGGAAAGTGAGTTATTTGTGCCTAAATTGTTTGATGATCATAACTTTATAGCGCGACTTAGGACAAAAACGCTAGGTCGGGATTTTCGTTATTACCGCTGCGTGACTTCGACGCAGAATGTGGTTAGGAATTGCATTGCTCAAAATGCTAGAGAAGGTTTATTAGTTTTAGGTGAAGAGCAGACGGCAGGACGCGGACAATTTTCGCGTCCCTTTTTTTCACCACCTTTAAGTGGTTTGTGGTTTAGCCTCTTACTTAAACCTAATATAAATACAGCATGCCAGGTGACAAGGCTAGCTATGCAGGCCTTAAGTCGAACGGTGTTAAATCTCTGCCGTGTAAATTTAGAGCTTAAGGAGCCTAATGACTTGCTCTGGCAAGGGGAAAAAGTAGCAGGAGTACTAGCAGAGGGCTGTACACGACGCGATGTCATGAAATATGTTGTGCTAGGAATCGGGGTTAATGTAAATACAAGGGTTGAAGATTTTCCTCCAGCATTAATGGCAACCTCTTTAAAAATAATTACAAATACAGAGCTAAGTAGAGAAGACCTACTAGCTGACTTTTTAGTACGATTTGAACAATTATATAAAAATTAAGTGATGCTCGGGATAGCGAGTGAGATAAAAAAATATAACGTTATTTTTTATTTGCCGGTTAGCCGGCTCTTTTTTTGAAAAAATTTAATAAGATGTTTTAATGCTAAGTTTAGGTTTACTTTACCGGGAGTTGGGGAAAAATATCATACGAGTAAGTAATAAATGTGATAAACATAAAGAGGTGTTAGGTGCACTGTGACGGACATGATAAAAGAATCTTCTAGTACTATTCTAAAAAAAAGAAAAGTGCAATTACACACGGAGATAGATAGGGAGCTCTTAAGCCTTTATCGTGCAATGCAGAATAAGTGTGAGCGTAGTATTAAAACTTCTAAAGATAAACTTAAATTGTTACACCGAGAAATGGATATAATGGGTATGTTTTAACAAACTATTTAAGGTTCCTTAATAATAAAGTCTTATTTGCATTTTGATGGTGAGTAGGTATAATTAAATAAACAAGCTAATAGGGAAAACACCGTCAAGGTGTTTTTTTTATATAAGGTGGTAGTTACAGGTGCAGATAGGTTGTCATTTGAGCATAAGCCAAGGTTTTTTTGGGGCGGCTAAGCGGGCTTTAGAGCTAGGTGCTTCGGCACTGCAAGTTTTTACAAAGAACCCACGTAGTCTACGAGCGAAAAAAGTAAATTTAGATGATGCTGCTCAAGGTCGAGAGTTTTGTCAAAAACACAATATTAGCGTGGTTGTTCACACTCCTTATGTAACCAATCTTTCGACACCAAAGGAAGATTTATATTTACTCACAAAACGTTCTTTAGTAGAAGACTTATGTATAGCGGAACTATTTGGGGCGCTTGGTGCAGTTGTTCATTGTGGCAAGCATGTGGGGCAGGGAACTAGCGCCGGTCGTGAACGTATGGTAGCCTGTTTAAACGATATTTTAGGTACATATCAAGGGTCTACTAAATTACTACTTGAAAATACAGCGGGGCAAGGCACTGAACTTGGAACATCATTAGCTGATTTAGTAGGAATGCGGGAAGAATTAAAGTTTCCTGAAAAATTAGGCTTTTGTTTTGATACATGCCATGCTTTTGCGGCTGGTATATATGGAGTAGATGAAGTAAAACAGTTATTAAATGAGATGACTGTGTTAGGTTATCTAGATCACTTAGTAGCAGTTCATGTAAATGATAGTCAAGTCGAATACGGCTCAAGAAAAGATAGACATGCTAATATTGGGCAAGGAAAAATTGGCTTAGAAACTTTGGGTAAAATAGTAACACAGCTCCAAGATGTACCCCTTATTTTAGAGACACCGCAAGAAGAAGAAGTTGGATATCAAAAAGAAATAGCGCTTTTAAAAAACTATGTTTTATTAGGAGGTAGTGAGGCATAATGTTAGTTCAACCTAAATTTCGGGGGTTTATTTCGATAGCAGCGCATCCTGAAGGCTGTGCCAAAAATGTAGCAGAGCAGATAAAATATGTTCAAGGCAAAGGAGAGTTTAATGGTCCAAAGCGTGTTTTAGTACTAGGTGCTTCTACTGGTTATGGTTTAGCATCACGTATAGCGTTTACTTTTGCAGGTGGTGCGCGAACGATTGGTGTTATCTATGAACGTCCGCCAACGGCGAAACGGACTGCTACGGCGGGCTGGTATAATACAGCAGCTTTTGAACAGTCTACTCTAGAGGGCCAAGCTTATACAGTAAATGGAGATGCTTTTTCGCAGGCTGTAAAGGAAGAAGTTTATCAGTTAATAAAAGACCATTTTGGACAGCTAGATGCTGTAATCTATAGTTTAGCAGCACCAAGGCGCCAGCATCCAAGTACAGGTAAGATATATAAGTCGGTTTTAAAACCATTGGGTAGCTGCTTTATTGATAAAACGGTCGTTTTTCCTACTAAAGAAGTTACAAACGTGCGAATAGAACCAGCGACGCCTGCGGAACTTGAAAACACGGTGATGGTGATGGGTGGTGACGACTGGAGACTTTGGACCGAAGGTTTACTGCGTGAGGGTTTGCTTGCTAAAGAGTTCATGACCTTAGCCTATTCTTATCTAGGTCCCAAATTAACTGAGCCAATTTATAGAAAAGGTACAATTGGAAAGGCAAAGGATCATCTTGAGCAAACGGGGGTAAAGTTAAGTAGTCTTTTAAAACCGATCTTTGGCTCGGCTAAAGTTGCAATAAATAAAGCTGTGGTAACACAAGCTAGTTCGGCTATACCAGTGGTGCCGCTTTACATAGCTATCCTTTTTAAATTAATGAAAGAACAAGGTACTCATGAAGGATGTATCGAACAAATGTATCGGTTAGGCCGAGGCCTTGTTGAAGATAGTTTGCAGCTTGATAACCTGGGTAGAATAAGACTTGATGATTTGGAAATGTCACCTCTTATCCAAGAAGAATTGCCGAAAATATGGAAAGAGGTTACAACTGCTAATGTGTGCGATATTACGGACATCATTGGATACCAACGTGCTTTCGAACAATTATTTGGGTTTTCTGTCCCTGGCATAGACTATACAGCGGCATCGGAAGTAGAAATACCTATTAGAAGCTTAAAAAATAAAATTAATAGCTAGCAAATTTTTATTTAACCCAAAAAAATAATTAAAGTCCGAAAAAGGTATTTTTAGCGGCTTAATTGCATATGAATAATAGTACTGTAGTAGAAGCTCAACCATGAAAATAATAGTTAAGTAGTCCTTGTAAGGAGGTTCGCATGGTAAACAAAAGGCAAGATGCATGGACAACATTCGATGATCAATTATTAGCTGAAACAACGCTGCGCTATATCAAAGAGGGCGGCACACAGATAATGGCTTTTGAAGAAGTGGGGTTAGAGCTAAATCGAACCCCTGCAGCTTGTGGGTTTCGCTGGAATAGTCATGTGCGCAAAAAATACACCGATGAGATAAAACAGGCAAAAGTTGAGCGAAATAGGAGATTTTTTGAGCGTAGACTACAAAAAGCATCTATATCACCGGCTGATATTTACAAGGATGAGTATGCAAAAACAAATGATTATTTAAAGGCTTTAGATAATATGATTCGAATCCTGCGTGAGTATCGCCATGAGTTGTTAGATTTAAAACAGCATAGGCAACTTAAACAAGAGTTAGAAGAAAGCAAGCGGGTGGCAGCGCTAAAAGAGGCTGAGGAGGAAATAAAGCTTGAGCTTGTAAGTGATGAAGATAATTATCAGAAGTTAATAGATACAAAGGATAATTTATTAGACTTAATGAATAAAATTAAAAAAAAGGCGCAGCGGGAAGAACGCCTTAAAAGTGATCGCGTTTAGATTTACATGGCACATGGTGCCTCTATACCAAGTAAGTACAAGGACTCTTTTAAAACTATTTGTGTCGCGCGTACTAATTTAAGCCTGTTAGCCAGGTCTTCATCACATGATAAGATATGTACCTTTGCATAATATTGATTAAAGGTTCGCGCAATCTGTAAGGCGAGACGTGCAGTTTTGGCGGGATGATATTCAATCCATGCTGAATTTAATGTTTCAGGAAAATGGTTTAGAAGACAAACTAGTGGCCAAATAGGATTACAGTTTTCAGGAGCTTTTTCTCCCGCTTTTATGCAGCTTGGAGTTATAGTTTTTGCTTTTTTTATTAGTGAACAACAACGGGCATGAGTATATTGTAAGTAAGGTCCTGTTTCGCCCTCAAAGTTTAACATCTCTTGCAAATTAAAATCTATATCATGAACCCGATCATGTTTTAGATCATTAAAGATTACTGCTCCAATACCAACTTGTTTTGCTACCTGTTTTTTGTTTGTTAACTTGGGATTCCGTTCATAAATTAACTGCTCAGCACGATGGATGGCTTGATCGAGGACTTCTTGTAGAAAAATGACGCGGCCAGCTCTGGTCGACATCTTTTTGCCTGCTGTTAAGATCATACCAAAATTAATATGTACTAAGTTATCTGCAAACGAAAACCCAGCCTTTTTTAGTGCAGAAAAAAGTTGTTTGAAATATAGTTTTTGTTCGTTCCCTACTACATATAGGACTTTGCTGAAATTATACTTATTCCAGCGATCCAATGCAGCTGCTAAATCACGCAAGGCATAAAGGGTGGTGCCGTCGGACTTCTTTAGTAAGAGAGGGGGTAAATTATTTTCCTCTAGTTTTATTAATACTGTGCCCTCATCTTTCGTTAATAGCTCAGCATTTTTAAAAAACTCAAGAATAGGCAAGGTTTTTTTGGCATAATAACCTTCACCGAGGTAAGTATCAAATTCTACGCCAAGCAGCTGGTAGATTTGTTTAAAATCAGTTAACGAGGCTTCACGGAACCAGTTCCAAAGTTCTACTAGTTTCGGATCACCTGCTTCTAACTGTTCAAAAACAGCACGTGCATTAGCTAATAATTCGGGCGATGCTTCATCGTGAAAGCGGACATAGAGCTTAAATAGCTCGCGGACTGGATTCTGCAAGACGCTATCCTTATCACCCCACATTTGATAAGCAACAATTAATTTCCCAAACTGCGTGCCCCAGTCCCCTAGATGATTAACACGTTGGACGCTATAGCCCAATTTTTCAGCTAAGCGGCATAAACTATGGCCAATAATAGTAGATCGCAGGTGGCCCATTGAAAATGGTTTTGCAATATTTGGACTAGAAAAATCAACTACGACTGTTTCTTTTTCATCTTTTATTACTTCTCCATATTTAGATTCCTTATTAACTATATTGTCTAAAATGTTGCTAGTGGCTGCCTGTTTATCAAAAAAAATGTTTAGATAGGGACCCATAGCTTCAGTATGCACGATATAATCATCTTGCACTTTGCTAGCAAGTTCAGCAGCAATTTTGGCCGGTGAATGACGTAGTTCTTTAGCGAGCATAAAACAAGGAAATGCTATATCACCGTGTTCTATCTTTTTAGGTGTTTCGAGTAACGGATGCACTGCTTTGGTAGAGAGGCCTGTAGCTTTGCTGATTGCCAAGCAAGCGGTTTTTTTAAAATTCAAACTTTTTCCTCCAGTCGTAAGAGGTAATAATTCTTTTTTCCACGTTTAACAATTAATAGATTATCAGCTCTAGTATTTAAGTCTGTTAAAGTATTGGTGGTACTCAAGCGTTGCCCGTTAATAGTTATAGCCCCGTTTTCTAACAATTCACGTGCTGCTCGTTTGGAGCTAGCAGCTTGGCAGGCGAGTAACATCTCTACCGTATCTTGTGCCCCAGTTATGCTTGTTATCCCTAAATTAGAAAAAACCTCTTGAAGTTCTACTTGGGAGAGTTTATTTAGTTTATCTTCAAAAAAAGCAGCAGTTATTTTTTGGGCCCGCACTAAAGCTTCTTGGCCATGGACAAAGCTAGTAACTTCTTCAGCTAGTCTTTTCTGTGCCAGACGTTTTTCGGGCGCCGTTTGAATTGTTTGTGCTAGATGAGCGATCTCTTCTGGGGTTAAGAAAGTATAGTAGTTTAAAAGATTTAGTACTTCATCATCGCCAACATTCAGCCAGAATTGATAGAACTCATAAGGAGAAGTCATCTCTTTATTAAGCCAGATGGTTCCAGTGCTTGTTTTACCAAACTTAGTGC
>JBDKGC010000073.1:0-5240 GCA_039798385.1 Bacillota bacterium | reverse complement strand
CAGTTTCTCTGGAAGGTATATTATAAGCAAGGGTTCGCTATTTGAACCAACCTATTTCAATCCTATGATTCCGAAGAACAAAGTTTATTGGGCTTCTGATGCTGTTGTTCCACCTGAGGTTATCCAAACGAAATTAAACGAACTGATACAAAATGCTTGTGGATTAAGTGATCAATATCATGCCGTTTTTGGGCAATTATTAGGTTATCCGTGTGGTTATGAGGGAATGAAAGAGAAGGGTAAGAGTTATGTTGTAACGTTCTACGTGAGCTTTTTAGATGTTCACAAACTAAACTTATTTGCTTTTGTTTGTACGCCGGCTGCGTTTATCGATAAAAAAGGAGAGGTTGAGGAGATAAAAAAGCGGCTAGAGCAAATTTTTTTTCAGGTAGATTCTAACGCCCGCGTGGAGCTAGAGATTGAAGAAAAAACAGGAAAAGGAGATAGTTGAAATGAGTTTTTTAGATAAATTTATTCAAGCGCATTTAAATGCGACACAACCATCCGACACCCTGAAAACTAGGTACAATAATATATACGCAGAAGTTGCAAACGTATTCAAAACAATTTCACGGGGCATGGACGACGTTTTATCAGGTATTACAGATATTGATCACCTATGCAGGTATAGAATTAAGTCTAACTACATGCGGGGCAATATAGTAGAGATTGCTAGTAATATATTTTTGGTAGACCAAGGGGTTCGAAAAGCATATGTTGGTGAATTTCCAAAACATAGTCCTTTATTCCCGTGGGTTGGTCTCTACCTAGGAAACTTGTTTGATAAATTAGGCTTAAATTATTATTATAGTAAATCATTAAGTAACAACTGGATCTTAGTGTCTAAAGATAAACTAGATTCAAATGATTTAAATATTTTAGGATATTATGCAGCAGGACAAGAGTATCCGTATTGGTTAAGTACTGCCAATCAAACAATTACTGATCAAGAGGCAATGAATGTTATAAACGAAGAATGCCGTGCATGGGATCAGAGACAAGTGACCCGAAACAACTTTTTTCCTTCATTAATACAACGTTGTTTTGATTCACCTACCTATAAGATTGCTTTTGTTATAAATGGCCCTGACAATCTTAACAATCCTTTGTTTTATATTTTTGTTACAGAGGATTGTTGGAATCAAAGGCAGTATTTTATAGAACCGCTAAGAACCGCTTTAGAGGCTAAACTTAAAAATATAGATCCTTCATATAGCGTGAGCGTAGAGATTATGTAATAGCTTTTTAACAAAAGATTTTTATTTTAATGTAGTGGCAAGTCTTGCAACTAAGCTCTGGTGATAAGAGATAATGCACCTCAGGTAGTGCAAAAGATGTTTTTTTGAACTGAACTATGCCCAATTTTGTGGAGCTAGAGTTGACGTGTTTTGGAGTTATTAAAATACTTTTTAGCATCATCGTGAGCACAGGCTAAGATATGTAGATCTCGTTCTAGTTTAGCTATTTTGAAAGGTGGGAGTCCAGACTGTCTTAAGCCAAAGATATCACCTGGGCCACGGAGCGATAGGTCTTGCTTTGCTATCTCAAAGCCATCTGTTGTTTTAGTCATGGTTTGCATGCGGAGCACCCCCTCTTTTGTTGCAGGATCAGCTATTAAAAAACAGGTGGCAGGTTTATCACCTCTACCGACGCGTCCCCGTAGTTGGTGGAGCTGAGCTAACCCAAAACGATCAGAGTCGTAGATGACAATCACTGTAGCACGGGGGACGTTAACGCCTACTTCAATCACGGTTGTGGTGACTAATACTTGGAGCTTATTAAGCGCGAAACATCGCATGATTTTTTCTTTTTCATCTGCTGGCAACTGGCCGTGCAAGAGGCCGATCTTTAGCTCTGGTAAACTATGCCGTAGTTCTTCATAAAGCGCTGTACTATTGGCTAGGTCCAGCGCTGCTGACTCTTTGACAAGGGGGCAGATTAGATAAGCTTGCGCGCCTGCTAAACAAGCCTGCTCGATAAAGCTTTGCACATGGGGCCAGCTCGCTTTAGTTACCCAATGAGTGGTGACAGGCTGACGCCCAGGTGGCAATTCGTCAATTGTTGACACTTCTGTTTCGTCGGCTAAGGTCAGGGCTAAAGTACGGGGGATCGGCGTGGCTGTGATATGCAGGGTGTCTGGGGTTAACGCTGCTTTTTGACGTAATAAATTACGTTGTTTTACACCAAAACGATGTTCTTCATCAGTTACGACTAGTCCTAATTTTGCGTATTTTACTTGTTCTTGAATCAAGGCATGCGTGCCGATTACAATGTCGCTTTGGCCACTTGCAATCTTGTCAAGATTTGCTTTTTTGGTCGCTGTCGGTTGATTGCCAACTAAGAGTGTGAACTGCACGTTATATTCTTTAAAAAGAGCAGTAAGTGTCTGGTAGTGTTGTTCAGCTAGTATCTCGGTTGGTACCATCACGGCACTTTGTAGCTTTCCCAAAAAGTTGGCATAGAGCGCAGCAGCGATTACAAACGTTTTACCGCATCCGACATCACCATGGAGGAGTCTGCGCATTGGCACCGGTTGTGCTAAATCAGCTAAAATTTCATGCATGGCACGTTCTTGAGCTTTGGTTAGCGTTACGGGTAAATTGGAGATAAACTGGTTTAGCAGTGCTTGATTTACCGGACGATGGTAGCCGCTAAGCGTGGCTTGGCGTTCTCTTTTTTTAGTTAAGAGTTTTAGTTGATAGAAAAAAAGTTCTTCATAAATTAAGCGTCGTTTAGCTTGCTTCAGCTCGTTTAGTGTGCGTGGGAAATGCATGGCATGTAGTGCTTTGATTTTAGGGAGTAAGCGATATTTAAGGCAAAGGTGATGGGGGAGTTCGTCTTTTATGTGAGCAGCATAAGTGGTTAAAGCACTGCTAACTAGTTTTTGTATTTGATAAGATTTAATTTTATTGGCAGTGGGGTATGTAGGTTCTAATGATTCGGGCAAGGCTAGTTTACCAGATGAGGAGCAAAAGGTACGTGTGACGGTTAAGCTCTGTTTGAGGGGCTCGAAACGACCAGTAATGATTAGCGGTTGACCTGGTCTAAGTTGTTTCTTTAAATAAGGTTGATTAAACCAGATTGCTTGGCAACTGAAGTTGTCTACTGAGCGAAAACGAGCTGCCAGCCGGGACTTTTGGCGGCCAAACCAACTCAACGAAGGAGTGCCAATTATGCTGCCTTGCACAGTAAGTTCGGTAGCCGGTGTCTTTTTTGTGAGTGGCGTGAGGGTATAGTCTTGGTAACGCAGCGGAAAAAAGTGTATCAAGTCAGATATACTTGTGAGCCCCAGCTCCGCTAGCTTAGCACATGTCTTGGGCTGCGTGCTTAGAAAATTTTCAAGTGCGATGTCGGTTAAACTCATCTTTGTTCGCCTACAGTTTTCTTCGTTTAGAGGTTGTTATAAAGATAACATTTTTAGTAGGCTTTGAAAAGGCTGTAGACTCGATAAAAAGACTCTGGTTGCCAGAGTTAGCTTAAGTTTTACCACAGAGTGGCTCGTTGCTCTCGGCGCAGAGAACATTTCCATAAAGTGTTATTTTATTAGCCTTAAGATTAATCTCTATACCTGGTCCGCCTTGATCAATATTTCCAAGTGTAATTACATCAGCAATTATTGAAACTGTGGTGGGAGGAGCGTCAACTTTAGTAGCGCCTGTCTCATAAAATTTAGCAAGTGAAATGTTGTTAGCATTAAATTGTAGCGAAGTATTACTTGCTATTTGTTCAGCGGTGATCAATCCTTCAACGTTAATACTTCCACCCGAACTACCTAATTGTGTTATCTTTTGAGGTGGTATGTTTAGAGGTTGAGCTAGTTTTGTTGTTTTACGTGCCATCAAAAATCCCTTCTTACACTGTTAATTGTAAATAAGCAGGCTGTTTCAAAAACTATTGGTCAAATGTTAGCTATTTTTTCAGTGGGTTTCAGCTAACTTTTCATTGAGCTTTTCAAGTGTTTGTAGTTTTTTTTCTAGTGTTTCAATCTGTGCTTGTTGTTCTTGTGTTGCTTTAATAAGTGGCATAATAAATGATTGATAATTAAGTTTATATGGTTCTTGTGCATTGCGAGGGCGATGAAGACCGTCAAACTGATAGTTTATTTCGTCGCAAGCCGCTTCGACTTCCTGAGCAATCAGTCCGCTTTGGCGTGATCGCTCTGTGTTTTCTAATTGAGTAAGATCTTTTTCTTGCTGTGGTCTAAATTGTTGCTCGCTTACATAATCGCGGATATAAGAGATTGGGCGTAACTTTGTTATTAGTGCGAGGCCTGGGATATCAGTTTTTACTTCTTTTTTCAAGCGTTTGTCTGAAGGGCAAACTACTCCGCCGCCGCTATTACATGTCACAGCTCCAAATAATGTTATTGCTTCACTTCCTGGGGTTGTGTTATCAACTTCTATCCCAGCTTTTGACCCTGTGACACTGGTAATGCCGATAGAGCTTGTAGTTGTACTGTTTGGATCGTTATTTAGGTAGAGCGGTGAACTATAGACTGCCAAATATCCGTTTATCACTTTTAGGTTTGTAAATTCGCTGCTAGTTCCTGTCACAGTGCCTTGCATATCTATACCTGCGCTGTCAAGAGTAAAGGTGCTCCCCCCGCCTGTTAATGAGGTGGAGACTGGGGTTACTGAAATTGAATTATTACCTACTTCAAAATTAACATTATCGGCGGCAACAGTAAACGTCGTTGTATCTCCTGCTGCAGCCATAATATTGTCAGCTGTTTGTGTTAATTTACTTTTCGTAACGCCTTGTTCCGTAACTTCTGAAGTAATGCCAGCTGGTGTTATCAGAGCGTTAAAATTATTTGCAGCACTATCCGTTGCTTGGTGTACTATACTGTTTGAGGAAAGTTTTGTAAGAGCTTTTGCTCCGCCAGTTTTTGCTACAGATATAATACCATCCTTCGTGTATGTGCTTTGAGCAGTGGGGTCTCCCAGTACTGTGGAAACAGTAAAATCAGTTTTAAGTTTCATTATTAGGTCTCCTTTAAAAACAAGGTTGGAGGAGGTCATCGCCCGGATTAACTTGGTGAGGAGTATGTGCTATATGAAGAGTTTAATTGCAAAGGGCGTGGTACCAGAGAGAAGTAGTGTAAAGAGTAGCAAGAGTTAATAACTTATGACTTTAAGTCGGACATATTTGCCCCCCTGCATCACACTTGACTGTGCCGTATAATATAACCTCTCCAGTATTAAAGTCAATTTTTATGCCTGGTCCTTGGCCACTCGTGG
>JBDKGC010000072.1:0-13854 GCA_039798385.1 Bacillota bacterium | reverse complement strand
AAGTAATAGGCGAACATCTTACATTAATAAAAAAAGGTGAAAATTATTGGGGGTTGTGTCCATTTCACACTGAAAAGACTCCGTCTTTTTTAGTTTCTGAAAAGAAACAACTTTTTTATTGTTTTGGTTGTCATATTGGTGGGGATGTTATAAGTTTTGTACGTGAAATATATAAGCTTTCTTTTAATGAGGCCCTTGATTATTTAAATGAACATAGTGATATAGCTGAGGATACTGGAAGTCCTTTAGGGGTAAGTGCACGGGGAGAACAACTAGCAATGCTGGAGGCGGTAAGTCAATTTTATCGCTATAATTTGATCAAAACAAAACCTGGTGTAGCAGCAGTTACTTATTTAGAAAGTAGAGGTGTGCTACAAAAGAGTAGGGCGGACTTTGGTATTGGGTATGCCTTGCCAGGGAGGCAGAGTCTTTATAATTTCTTATCTCTACGAGGTTTTAATCTTGTCGTTGCAGAGCAACTTGGTTTATTACGTAAGATAAACCGGGGTTATGAAGATGTATTTTTTGATCGAATTATATTTCCGCTGCACGATATACATGGGAAAGTGCTTGGTTTTGGAGCTCGTTCGCTAGCGGAAGGGTCTTCTGTGAAGTATATAAACAGTAGCTCAAGTGAATTGTTTTCTAAAAGTAAATATTTATATGGGCTTAATTTAACAAAAAATGAGATCCAAAAACAAAAAGAAGTGCTTGTTGTTGAAGGTTATTTAGATGTTATTAGTTTATGGGAGGCCGGAATTAAAAATACTG
Organism: Bacillota bacterium; assembly: GCA_039798385.1. Classification (GTDB taxonomy): domain Bacteria; phylum Bacillota; class Bacilli; order Thermoactinomycetales; family Thermoactinomycetaceae; genus JBDKGC01. Next base: position 13,083 of record JBDKGC010000072.1, on the reverse strand, counting down.
TTGCACAGCTTGGGACAGCGCTGACAGAGGGGCAAGTAAAATTAATAAAAAGATTTGCAAAAAATGTCGTTTTATGTTATGATGCAGATTTAGCGGGTTATAATGCCTTGCCGAGTAGCACAAAACAACTTTATCGCTTTGGCGTTGCAGCGCGAGTGGTTTCCCTCCCAGCAGGGCAGGATCCAGATCTGTATTTGCGGCAAGCCGGACGTAAAGCATTTTTGCACTGCGTAACCGAAGCGCTTTCGTATATAGAGCTTGGTATTAGAGAGGAGAAAAGGGCGCACCGGTTAGATACAGTGCAGGGTAAATCTAACTGCGCGTTAAAATGCCTCGAAATTATAGCTGCATGTTCCTCGGCGATAGAAGCTGATTATTACTTACAGCAACTTTCGGAAGATTTAAGTGTTTCGTTATCTTTTTTACGTGAAGAGTATTTAAATCAAAAAAGAAGAGCAGCAAAAATTAGTAACCGAACTAGAATAAATAAAAAAGCAGAGAATGGGCATACTGTAGATGTGGTATCAGCGCTGGAAAAGGCAGAGCAGCATCTTTTAGCATATATGATGCGGGATGCCACCTTAGTCCTATCTATTATGGAGGCTATAGGTGATAGGTTTACATTAGAGAAGCATCTAGTGTTAGCAGCTCATTTATATGAGTATGCTTATCATCCCGAGGAATTTAAGCTTGATAAATTAATGCAGATTGATGGCATAGATCGGAGTTTGTTGGCGCGACTTAGTCTTCTGGATTTACCGGAAAAATTAACTAAGCAAGCTTTTGACGATTACGTTCAGCGAATTAACATGGCTACTCTATCTAACGAGCTGTTTGATAAAAGAAATGAGTTAAAGCGGGCAGCAGAGACCGAGCCGTTGCTAGCTGCACGTTTAAGTGTTGAAATCCATGACTTATCTAAAAAAATGGTGTAAGTATAAAGATAGAGGGAGGGAGAAACTAACATTGGCCAAAGAGAATGACGTATTAAAGGCAGATGAGAGTGCTACTGATGTCGAGCGGGTGAGGGAGCAGCTGTTAGAGCGAGCGAAAAAGAGAGGATTTATCACTTATAAGGAGATAGTTAGTAAACTTTCTCCCTTTGATCAAGAATTACAAAATATAGATGAATTTTTTGATAAATTAAGTGAAAACTCTATTGAAATATTATCTGACGACGTGGACGAAAACATAAAGAATGGTACTCGGGACGATATCCAGAGTGATGAGGTTGATCTCGTTGTTCCTTCGGAAGTAAAGGTTAACGATCCTGTGCGTGTTTATTTAAAAGAGATTGGTAGAGTCTCCTTGCTTACGTTCGAAGGTGAAATAGCTTTAGCAAAAAGGATAAAAGAAGGGGATCAAGAGGCTAAAAGACGATTGGCAGAGGCTAATCTCAGGCTAGTAGTAAGTATTGCAAAACGGCATGTGGGTCGTGGGTTGTCTTTTTTAGACTTAATCCAAGAAGGTAATATGGGGTTAATTAAAGCCGTTGAAAAGTTTGACTATACGAAAGGTTTTAAATTTAGCACCTATGCTACCTGGTGGATTAAACAGGCTATCACACGAGCGATTGCCGATCAAGCGCGTACAATTCGTATTCCAGTCCATATGGTGGAAACGATTAATAAGTTAATTCGTGTCTCAAGACAGCTCTTGCAGGAGAAAGGACGAGAGCCTACTTCGGAAGAGATTGCAGCGCAAATGGGTTTAACGGCAGAAAAGGTTCGTGAGATAATCAAAATGGCACAGGAGCCAGTCTCACTAGAGACCCCAATTGGTGAAGAAGAGGAATCGCACTTGGGGGACTTATTAAAAGATGAAGAAGTACAGGCCCCAGTGGATGCTGCTTCCTATGTGCTATTAAAAAATCAATTATCAGAAGTATTAGAGACCTTGTCAAAACGTGAAGGAAATGTGCTTCGGTTACGTTTTGGGTTAGTAGATGGTAGAGCGCGAACGTTAGAAGAAGTAGGACGATATTTTGGCGTTACCCGGGAACGAATTAGGCAAATTGAAGCTAAAGCTTTACGAAAGTTGCGGCACCCGCAGCGCAGTAAATTGTTAGCTGATTTCTTAGAATAATAATCATGAGTATTACCCTTGCGCCGCGTTTAGCAGCCGTGGCACAGTTAGTACCCGAAGGAGCAGTGGTCGCAGATATCGGCGGTGATCACGGCTTCTTGCTAATTTATCTAGTGCAGCAGAATAAAATTAAACGCGGAATAATTAGTGAGTTTACTGCGGGTCCATACTTAAATGCGTTAAGGAATGTACAAAAATATAAATTAGAACAAAAAATAGAAGTTAGGCAAGGAGATGGTCTACAAAAATTAGCTGTAGGCGAAGTGAACGTAGCTGTCCTTGCAGGAATGGGCGGGGCATTAATTAGCCATATTTTGACAATTGGTAGAATAAAACTTCCACCATTTTTAATTATGCAACCGCAGAATGCAGCAAGTAAGGTACGGTTGTGGCTAGAAGCGAATGGTTATCAACTAGTTGTTGAAAAATTAGTGTTGGAGCGTAATACCTGTTATGAGATCCTAGTGGCAAAAGTGGGTCAGAGTAGCCAGCTTTATCCCCTCCAAGGGATAAAACGGAAAATGTTGTTTGAAATCGGACCAATTCTCTGGCAAGAGAAACCGCCGCTTATACAAGTAAAGTTAGCTGAACTATTAGCAAAAAAAGAACGAATAGTAAATGGTTTAGAAAAAACTACAGAGCGTAATTTAAAGAAACAACAGTTAAAGAGCGAAATAGCATGGCTGAAGGAACATATTGTAACCTAAGGCTTTTGTAATACAGCTACATAGAGACCGTTCCACCAGGTTTCAATTGATAAGGGCTCTGGGGTATGAGAGTTGTCGTGTGTTAAGCGTATTTCGTGTTGCCAAGCAACATTTAATTTAAGATCACGTATGGCATCGAATGTTCCGTTTCGTACGTAATCCCAGTTCCAATCGTCAACTATAAAGATAAAAGTATTCTTTAGGCAAGGTAGGAAATGTTTAAGAGCTTTGTACTGATCGTCGTAGTTATGAGGGCCATCGTAAAGATAAACATTAAATTTGGACAACTTCTTTGGATTAACATCCCAGCAGTCGCTTTCTATAAATTTAACCTTGTTTTCACCTGTATACTTTTTTAGGTTTTGTAAAAATTCATTTTTAGGACCTTGAAATTCCGACCAATTGTCAATACTTGTTGCATTAATTTTATTTTTATAAAGAGCAGAACAGAAGGAAGAACCTTGCCAGGTTCCAATTTCAAGGTAGTTGCAGTGTTCCATACTTAATAAATTATTATAAAAATGTCTGGTTTTTTTCCCAGTCATTCCGGGCATTAATAATAACTCAGCATTAAGCTTAGAGATGTTGTGTTCTGCGTTTGCTAAGGAGTGTTGTACGTGGTTGATATATTTTTTTGCTAACGTGGCTTCTTTTTTTTCTTTTAATTTAGAAAAAATTGACATGTTCACTAGCTCCCTGCGATTATAATTTTTGAAAAATATGCAAGTATTCTATTTGTGCTATTTTCAGAAAATTTTCGGGAAGTGAAGAAGTAAGAAAACTCAAGTTACTAGATGGAGTAAAGACTGCAAAGAAACCGCCTATAGTGAGGTGTGGATTCCAGCAAGTGAAAAGCTGCTCTTCTGACGCAGTATTGTAATTTGCATCAATAAATAAAAAACCAATAGGCTGGCTATTTTTATATTCCTGGGCGGCCTTTATAAGGTTAGAGTTTATTATCTTTACATAAGAGAGAAGATGATTTTTTTGTAAATTAGCTTTAAATGATTGTAAGCAGTTACTATACTTTGGAAAAGCCGAGGTTTGATGGGTTTTAATACTGATGCTACGCCACGTGTCGATTGCATGAACGCGGGCTTTTGTTTGAGCGGCTTTAGCAAGCCAGGAAGTGGCTTGCCCTTGTTGTGCACCGAGCTCCACAACATTACTTTTTAGAGGCAAAAAGTTATTTACAAACCAGTAGAGTGTTTTTCCTTCATCTATTGAAAGGTCTCCTGCTATGTTTACTATTTTTCTAATAAATTGCGAATTAAAAGCATAGGCATCTTCGATAAAGGAAATTAATTCTTGAGGGCCAAAGTTCAGCAAATGCTCGTGCTGTAACAAGGGTAACTTCATCTCTCCTTTCTACATTTAGCGTGACAATATATTATGAAGCTTGATTTACCCGGGATACCGGTTTTTGACGGACATTGCTGTTAAATAAGTGACTTGTACCTGAATCATCTAAATGATTTTTAGGGACAAGGGTTGTTAGTTTGCGCTTTTTTTAGCAAGTATTCATAAAGTAGTAATTATTACAAGGATATAAATGTTTTTACAGGTTCTTACATTAAAAACGGTGATTTTAAAACTAATTCTTGTTTCAAGAAGGAGAAAATGAAAATGACCTTAGTTAAGAACGCTGTCTTTAATATTGCTGCTAATTATAAAGGAACGAGCACGGCAAAAGAATATTTAGAAAACTATTTTGGTGAGGACCAACTTAACGAGAATTTACGAAAGATATCTTTAGCTCAAGATAGCACCTATACAATTGCTAACTTACCAGAGGTCTATGTGTTAGGGGTACGCGATCCGTGGGAGTGGTGCCTGAATGGCTATATCTTTGGTTCTAATCATAAGTTAATTTATAAACATTGTGAACATCCGGATTATAAGGTGGATGTTTTAGTAAAGCGCTGTTTAAGTCTTACACAGCCACTTGTCCCTAAAAATTTAGCAGGCACTGTGGGCTATTTAGGTTTTAGTAGGTGGTCCCATAATTATTATCATTGGATGTGCCAAATAGTACCAAGAATTATCTTATATCGGATGGCAGGATTTAGTTTTAAACGGGTGATTGTGGATTTACTACCACCGGTAGCAGATCTTAGTAATATTATTGAGGAGTCGCTGTTTGTTTTAGGTATACCAAAGCAAAACATCTGCTATTTAAAGGATAGAGAAGTATATACTGTGGATAATTTAGTTAGCGTCCCAGTTCATAGTGTTACTCCAACAAGAGCTGTTGTCAAAATATTACGGGACATATTTTATACAGGGCATAGTATTCCTGCAGATCCGACTTATAAAAAAATATATATTAGCCGTACGGATGCTCCATGGGGTAGACTAACTGACAATGAGCAGGTAGTGCGAGAGATATTAACAGAACAAGGTTTTGTTGTTGTAACACTAAATGCCATGTCTATTTATCGGCAGGCTCAAATTTTTTCTTCAGCAGAAGTGATTGTTGCACCTCACGGGGCAGGCCTAACTAATATTATTTTTAGTCAACCGGGAATTAAACTTCTGGAACTGATGCCAAAGAATAGAGAGGTAGAAATTTACGAAATATTTGCTAAATGGCAAAATCTGTCTTACACTAAACTGCTCTGTGAAACAGTACCAGGTAGCAGTAACATTGTAGTAGATGCCCAACAATTAAAAGAAGCGGTAAAATCATTATAGGAGGTTTTTTTATTCTATAATTGGCTCGCATGGGGCTGGTTTGAGTAGTATTATCTTTTGTTTCAAAGATGCGAGGCTGATCGAATTAATATCTAATATTAGAGTGCAGATTTCAACACTTTATAAGCAACTTGCTACGGAGTGTAAGTTAGCATATGATCAGTTAGTTTGTGATGAAGTAGATGTTTCATAGCGAGAAAATTTACGTCGATCTTGGCCAAATAAAGCAACTGTTACTTAAAGAAGGTAGGTGACCTGATGTTAGAGACAAAACCCGCGCTTATTCCGTTTCGGGGAACTTGTACAGCTCAGGAGTATTTGAACTATTTTTATGGTGGCAAGCAAGAGTTAGTCCAAGATAATCACAAGCTGGTTAAATTAAGTAATGATGGACATGAGAAGGCTCAGCCTGTATGTCGCTTGGCAGAAGTAAAGATACGACCTGTACAAGATTATGCCTGGCTTAATAGCTATATTTTTGATAAGAACTATAGACTTTTATTAGACCAGTGTAGACATCCGGATGTAACTGTTCCTGTTGAGCTGTCAGATTGTTTCAGGGCTGCCTGGCCTACAACTTCTATTCATATAGACGAGGAGGTAGGTTATTTAGCGTGTAGTTGGCTCGAACATAACCACTATCACTGGATGTTTCATACTTTACCTCGTTTGTTCTATTATCGCCAAGCTGGTTTTAAGCCAACAAAGTTTATTATGGATTGCTCAAATTACGGTAATACAGATGTGCGTTTCGAAATGTTACATGCCCTAGGCGTAAGTAGCGATGCAATCTATCCCTTAAACCCAGAATATTATTACCAGGTTGATAATTTAATCAGTATGCCTGCAATCGATATTTACAAACCTTTAGAACTGTCTAATATCAAGCTACTGCGACAACATTTATATTTAGATCATTTCGTACCTGAAGATATGAGCTATAAGAGGCTTTATATAAGTAGGGCTGATACGAAAGACCGGCAAGTAACCAATGAAGCAGAAGTCTTTAATTTTCTAAAAGAATATAACTTTAACCAGGTTTCTTTAAGTCAGCTTAGTTTTTATCGGCAAGTACAATTATTCTCTTCAGCCGAAATAATTATTGCTCCCCATGGTGCTGGCTTAGCTAATATAATATTTTGCAAGCCAGGCTGCAATATTATTGAGTTAATGCCTGCATCTAGGTTAGCTGACCACTACGAACACTTGGCAAATGCATGTAATTTAAAATATCAGAAAGTAATTTGTGAAAATATAAAAAATGACGCTAAGCATAATATGCAGCTTGATATAGATAAACTAAAGCTAGGTATTTTAAAAGCTAAATAAATAAAACATAATAAAGTAGCTAACTAAGAGTCTACTGTTTTTAAGGGACCTATTTAAATCTACTAAAGCGTACAATAGAAATTTATAAAACTATAAAAATTTTTTGCGTGGTTTGACTAGTTATAAATTGGTGTTTCGAGAGCAGCTGGACGCCCTTAATAAACTAAGTTTTTGTGTGCTGCGTTATTGACGTTATAGTTGATCTTGATAAAATCAGAAGAAACTATTAAGTGGTGTTGTAATTAAAGGAGTGGGTAGAATGCATGAATTCATTACTCCTGTGAAAGCTAAGGATCAGGAGAAAGAGTTTTTGGAGGCATTTTATAAAGACATAAGTATAGTAAACGACAATTATCGGTTAACAAATACTAGTAATCAGTCTGTTTATGTTAGCCGCTTGCCTAACATGCAGGTGTTTGGGATACAAGAGCCTACCGGACCATGGCTAAATGCATGTATAAGCAATGCTGCAGGTGAACTTTTATTTGAGCATGTCAAACAACCAATTAACAGTCGCGTTTATGATGCTTTTAATAATCCCTGGCCTTCGGAACAGATTAGGTTGGAAGGAGAGGTAGGTTTTTTAGTTTACAGTTCGCTTGATAATAACTATTACCACTGGCTTTGCCATACGCTACCGCGTATCTACTTATACCGCCAAGCAGGGTTTTCGCCTCGTAAATTTATTGTTGATCTTGCAGCTCCTGGCTGTACTGCCGTTCGGATGGAGTCCCTTTATGCCTTGGGTATTACGCAAGAAATGCTTTGCCCACTAAGTACAACACATATTTACCAGCCTGATCAGTTAGTCAGTCTGCCAGCGCTTGATTTTTGTCGTATACCCTCCTTGGCTGTCCTAAAATGGTTACGAGCTGAGCTGTGCTTGAAGCATAAAATACCGGTAGATCCGACTTATGAACGGTTGTATATTAGTCGGAAGGATGCTCTGATGCGCCATGTTATAAATGAAGCTGAGGTTGAGGCGCTATTAAAACGTTATAACTTCAAGGTTGTTACGTTAGGTGAGCTAAGCTTATATCGGCAGATACAACTTTTTGCTTCAGCAAAAGTGCTAGTTGCACCACATGGAGCCGGCTTGGCCAACATAATTTTTTGTGAGACTGGTACCAAGTTACTTGAATTAATGCCGACCAATAGGTCTGACGCCATGTATAAAGAATTAGCATTAAAGGGTGAGCTTAATTACATGCGGTTAGTATGTGAAGCAGTTCCGATTAATAATCCGCCACATCTGTCTAACATTGTTGTCGATGTAGAAGAGCTAGAAAGAAATTTGCGATTAACATTGAAATAAAACTTAAACTATTTTAACTGTTGTTTGCAGCACTACTTCTACTAGTTCTTTCGGAGTAGCAACATTGTTTAAAATATCATATAGCTTATTTATAATTGGTAAATTGAGTTGGTGTTTTTTTGCAAGCTCATAAGCGGCATGAGCAGCCATGATTCCCTCTACTGCTTGGCCAACTTTAGCCGCCGCAACTTCTTTGCTGTAGCCTTGACCCAGATGAACACCCGCGCGAAAGTTACGACTCTCTGCGCTGCTACAGGTTAAAATTAAGTCCCCTAGTCCTGACCAACTGAGAAGAGTCTCTTCTTTCGCTCCAAGTACACGGCATAGCTTTCTAAGTTCAGCAAAGCCACTACATAATAGCGCTGCTCGAGCATTTTCCCCTAAGGCCAGCCCCTCAAAGCAACCTGCTGCGAGGGCTAGCATGTTTTTAAAGGCCCCAGCAAATTCTAGACCAATTAGATCATCATGGACTAACAGCGCTAGGTGCCGTGATGATAGTTTGTTTGCCAAATATTTTGCTGCAGACGTACTTTTACTAGCAATAGTTACGGCGGTAGGTAGATCGGCTGCTAATTCTCGGGCGTAGCTAGGTCCCGAGATTACCGCTACTTCATGCTTACCATTTGTCTCTTCGTTTATTACTTGAGACATCCGTTGCCAGGAAGTTTGTTCGAGTCCCTTGGCGAGGCTTATAATCATAAATTTTTTGGACGGGAGCAGCACTTCTACCTGTCGCATTACTTCTCGCACCGCCTGCGATGGTACGGCGATAAAGATTAGGTCTGTATTTGTTAGGGCCTCTTTTAAGCAAGTCGTCGCTGTAATATTTTTGGGCAGCAGTATTCCAGATAAAAAACTTTTATTTGTATGATAAGACAGTATTTCCGCGGCAACCTCAGGCATAATAGTCCACATTTTGACTGAAAAGTTTTGCCTAGCAAGAAGGAGTGCAAAGGCTGTTCCAAAGCTACCTGCGCCTAAAATCGTAGCAGTTGTCATTGTCATTGTTAGTCAACACCTTTAACAATATTAGTTCTTATATTAAGTTTACTAAATTAGTCTCCTTATCTTCAATCTATTTAATATAGAATAATAATAATAAATATTTTTCAATAAAGGTATTAAGTTTTTTTAGCGCGGAGTACCAGGTTGTCTTTTTGTTATGTTTCCTTTTTAACGAAAAGCGTGGTGGTTTAATAACAGTAAGATTATAGTTCGTAGTCTCATTTTGAAGTGCTAATTTTGGGTTAGAATTTTTATATGAGATTATAAAGTAGTAATCTTCTTCCTGATCTTCATTTTTAGTTTGTAAGGCAGCTGCTTGAAGCGTTATTTGTGAGTCGGCTAAATCGGCTTTGTTTTTAATAGCTAATGGGTGAGTTTCTTTTTTTTGAGCAGTAATCGGGACAATGACTGCTTTTTCAACTTCAGGTGTAGTATTAGATGGCGGTGTGACTTCTTTTAGATCCGAGATATGATGGACAGCAGAAGTTGCAGTAGGGTTTTTTAAATTTATTTGTGGTTTCTTTTCATCACGAGTTGTAACACTTGTCATTTTTGGTCTATTTTCTTTACTTAAGGCATCCTTTTCCAGAGGTGCAGTGGCTGGGTTAGTCGATCTTAAATCAATGCGACCGGTATTAGCAAAAGAGCTTGTAATTTTAGGTTTTAGTAAGGCTTTTGTTTTAGTCAAGGTCTCTGTCGGTGTAGCTTGAGCTGCTTTAATACTTTGCTCGGGTGACAGTTGGCTTAAGTCTAGGTCGGTAGGCTTTCCTAGTTTGCAAACAGCTTCTTTGGTTGTGTTTGCCGTTTTTAGGGGTGGAGTGTTTAATTCTACTGCTAGTTTGGTTAATGGCGTGAGCCCTTCTGTTTTAGCAGCTGGACTATTGGTCATTGTACAACTACTGGGAGTAGTTTTTACTGGGGTGCTTATAGCTTCGTTGAGCAATGCTTCTGTTTGAAGTTTTAATGCCGAAGGTGCTGCTATTTGAGTCTCTGGGCTACTTATGCTGGGTAGATTGCCTGCAAGAGTATTTTTTGTTATTTCTAAAGTTGGTTCTTGGGGGGCTAGCAGACTCTTTTGCTTTAAAATTGTTTCCAAGGCATTTACAATCAGGTTTGCGTCACTTAGTGGTCTCGTTTGGTTGTTGTGGTTTGTTTCTGGGGTAAGTATATATTTTATATCTTTGCTAGCTTCTTTGGTATTGGTAATTGAAATATGAATGTTGGGCTCAATATGAATCTCTTTTTTCTCAAGAGTAGCTGGAAAGGTCGGGTCGAGTGTTGTAGGTGTTTCAATAATAGTAGGCGAGGTCTTAGTTATAGGTATTACTACATTATCTTTTGGGCTCTTTGTCTGTTCATTCATAGTTGGTGGTGCTGCAGTTACTGGTTGAAAGGTTAATGGAGTGTCTTTGAGTATTTCACCCTCTTTTTCAGCAGTGTTTTGGTGAAAAGTGTTTTGTATACTATTTTTATCAGTGGCAAAACCAAAGAGTTTATTATTGATAGCATAGTTTTGGAAAAATTGGTTGTTATGTGCTGTAGCCAAGAGAAAACCATGCTCAATATTATGATTAGCTTCATTGAAATTAAAAATATTATGATGGCTATGGGAACATAGAAAACCCGTTAAGTTATTTTCGGTAGTTTTATTATTCTGCAGCAGGTTGCTACTGCATTTATCGTGTAATTTAAAGCCGTTTGCTAAATTTAAGTCAGCCTGGTTTAAATAAAATGAGTTATCATGACAATTAGAAATTAAATTAAAACCAGTTCCTTTGTTATGAGCTGCTGTATTAGTTTTAAAATTATTAAAACTACTTTCCCTGAGTTTAAAACCGGCTAGTAGATTATGTTCCGCTCTATTTTCTTGAAACGCGTTTCGCGTGCCTCTAACAACATAAAACCCAATTTCATTTTCCAGTGCTTTATTTTCAACCACGACGTGTCCATTATTTTGATAAAAGTAAAAGCCATATTTACAATTTGTGACGGTAATGCCGCTGACGTGTGAAGCCATGTTACTGTTTTTCCAAAAGAGCCCATATTCTAACTTGTTATTGCCGGATAGAATAACGGCTTCGTTTGTTTGATTTGATATTATACTACTTTTGGTTATCGGAGGTAATTCTTTTTCAAGCCAAATAATACCAGAAATACGAAAGGTAATGTTATGCGCTCTGGTCGCATTAACTTCTTGGATAGCCCAGCGAAGGGAACCTGGTCGTAAATCATCTTCTAAATGGGTAACCTCTAACACAGCAAAAACCCCACAATATTTTAATCTCTTTAACTACATATTTATGGTTCTCAAGCAGAAAAAAGACCAGTAACTTTATCGTTACTGGTCAAGTTTTGACATTCTAAGCTAAAACACATACTGTTGCAACACGATTAGTGTAGCACTTGTTCTAAAGCCCCAAATAGTTCGGGGTTTAAAATTTTAATATAGGTGCCTTTCATGCCAAGGGAGCGTGATTCTAACATTCCTGCTCCCTCTAGCTTTCTCAAAGCATTAACAATAACTGATCTTGTAATACCTGCACGATCTGCTATCTTGCTAGCTACGAGATGTCCCTCTAAGCCTGTTAACTCACCGAAAACATGTTCGGCAGCCGTCAGTTCACTGTAGGAGAGAGCCTTTAGTGCCAGCCTAATATGGTCCTTGTTGCCTTCCTGGCTGCGTCCTTTATCTGCAGAAAGGTGTAGTAAGTTGAAACCAAAACATTGCAATGCAAATTCCAGTAATACTAAGGAATCTTCATCAAGTTTAGTCTTGAAGTGGGAAAGAAGTAATGTACCCAAACGTTGATTGTATAACGCAATAGGTAGCAAAGTAGTGTGATGGTCTTTAGCTACTTCTCCTAAACAGGCAATCGAACCTGATTCACAAGGGGTAAGATTGTAGAGATTGTGAGTAGTCTTATTTAGAAAGTCGACATAGACGTTAGGAAGTTTCCTTTTAGCTAAATGCGCTTCAATTGTGCTTTTAGAAGTAGCCGGGATAAAGAAACCAATTATTTTGCCTTGTGTGTCGACAATGTATACATCCCCGTGCAGTAGATTACTTAAGAGTTTAGCAGCTTTATCAAATGTACCTTGTGGTGATGCGGTCTGCAAAATTCTGGTAAAACGTTTCGCGTTTTTTAATAAGCCCAAGCGTATAACCCTCCTTTACGATTTTGTTCCTCCACCAATTTTTGGATGTTAAATAATGTCCAAAAATTTAGAATGTAAGTCTATTATGCACTAAATTGTCAGAATAGAAAATAGCTAAGCACCAAAAACTAGGTAATATATTAATAGATTTTTTTTAGTCATAAAATAAGTACCCTTTGCATTCCATTTTTTCCCTTGTTATAATGGTAGTGCCATATGCTTTAAACTACAAATGGCATATCAAAATACCTAAAAAAATCACAAAAGGTAGGTTTCTATTATTATGAGAAAGTTGGGTTTGATGGCCTTGTGTGGCCTAGGTTTATGTTCGCACGTTTTAGCTACTGATAGTCCATTAAAGAGAAAGCGTGATCGGGAAAGTAGCGAAGACCGTAGTGGTGAAAGGTATCGGGTTCGAAGGTTACGGGTGGTAGGTGCCGGATCAAGTAGTTCTATGAGTACAACTTTGAGTGCACCTTCGAGTATAACTGCAAGTTTATCTGGAGAGAGAGGTGCGCGAAGAACCCCGTATTTGGGTTTTAGTTCTACCAGTTTTTCTAGTTCTTTAAGCTCAACTAGCAGTGCTTCTAGTTTGCGAGAAGCGAGCAGAGCACCCTATGTTGGTCTTAGTTCTACTAGTTTTTCTAGCCCTTTAAGCTCAGCTAGCAGCTCTTATAGTGAGAGAGAAAGGTGGCCTAATGAGGACCCTGAATCTTTGTTGAGCGGTAGTTCTTCTAGTTTACCAGCACATCCTAGCATGCGAATAAGTGATGTTTCTTCGTCGTTTTCATC
>JBDKGC010000071.1:0-14220 GCA_039798385.1 Bacillota bacterium | reverse complement strand
ATTATAACTACAATGGGAAATGACAGTGAGAGTAGTGTTATATTTTTCTCTTAATTTACCCCAGATTATGCCGAGGATAAAGATGATCAATAGCGAAATGCTTGTGCCGTATTGTATGTGTGTTAGGGCAAAGAGGCTTGCAGTAAGTGGGATTCCGAAGCGTGGTTGCAAAAGCCCACGGAAAATGGGTTCTTCGATGAGTCCGGCAACAATAACTTCACCTAGTGTGAGGGAAAAGTGTTGCAGTATTAAATTTTTTTGTAAGGATGGGATGTTAGGGTCATTATAATTAAAGAAATTAGGGCCTCCTAAAATACCAACAATTGTAACGATGATAGCTAGAGCAGTGCCCGATGTTAAACCTATTAGCACCTGTTTGAGGGAGGGTTTCTTTAGACCTAGGCGTGCTAGACAGTCTTGTTTGGTTCTTCTAATTAACCATCCCGCGCTAAAAAATATGGTAAGTAGTAAAAGTGTGACGCGCAGTAGAGCAGCGGGCCAGTGAATTAGATGCATTACGAGATCGGTGGGCCAGTTAATTTGGGGCTGTTGTAGATTTACTAGTTTTACCATGCCTTCTAAGCCGAAACTTAAAGCACCTATGCTATAGCATGATAAAATACTCGTAATAAAAAAAGAGAGCCCCAGGGCGTGCAGGTGGCTAGCGGCCTCAAAAGGTAAAATCTTGGCTAGCTGTCTGCGTACATAAGGTATTAGGAGTGTGATGCCGAGCAGGGCTGGGATGATTAGACTAAGCCCGCAGCTGATCAACAAAGCTTGGCCGTCTTGGTTTAACTTTGTAGTAGTAAATTTTAGAAACTGCTTATACCCCGTTGGCAGTGCAAAGAGCGGCAAACATAGTAGAAATGTCCCAATAAAAAGCATGATTAGGTAAATAAAAAGCACTGTTGCGTAAGAAAAGAGTGCCCAGCGAAAGGCATGGTTAGCTTTTTGCACCAGCTTTTTGTGCGAGATATGTAGTAGCATGGCGTGTAACCCAAAAGTATTACAGAGCATAAGGGTGCAAAAAATAGAATTCAAGTTATTTAATAAAAAACGAACTGTCTGATCCGTCAGCATACCTTGTCACTTCCCTAGGTTAAATTGCATCAATTTACATTATACCAAATATTAGCTGATGCCGATATTTGGACAAGAAGTTGCTATTTGCCAGCCTGGGGGGAAATAGGTGTAAAGCCCGATAAGTGGGACCGCTTGAGTGGAGATAGGCACAAAATTCGGACAAAAGGCTAGGTAAACAACATCTGTATGCGGATCAGTTCCTTGGCAATCGCAGAGGTTAGTGAGCCAGGGTGGTGTGCTAAGAGGCAGTGGCTTGGGCTGGGTAGCTAATTGAACCCGTTCTGCTATATTGGCTAACAGATTGTAGTAGGTACTAATATTATGAGGAAAGGTGATGCGACTCCTGCTAGGGAGGGTAGCGTTGGTAAAAGGGTCGTAACTTGCAGGTAGCAACTCAGAACGCTGGTCAAATAAACTAAGGACGCATTCTAACCCGACGTGGGAAAAGGCTTCAGTAGTAGATAATTCTTTAATATAACCTGGTAGTACTCCTGTTAATATGGAAAAAGGAGTAGTCCACGATTTTTCTAGTACTTCTTTAATCTTGTCCCATGCTAAATACCTTGGTGGTACTGTCGGGACTATATCGTTCGCATTCACCACGCGAAATGTGCAGTTACCTAAGACTCTGTCATAGGCTGCGCTGAATGGAACATTTCCTATTCGTGGTGAGCCAAAGGTATAGACGCTGATGTCAGGGCGAGGAGGTAAGCCGCCAGTTTTTAACTGAAAAGCAAGCAGTGTCGCCGCTGCTGAACCTAGGCTATGGCCAGTGATAATAATATTTCGAGCTTGTTTGTTAATTAAGTAGAGGAGTGTTTTTAATAAAGAATTATTTACAATGGTTAAGGGGAACTTGGCTACCTCTTCATATAAGGATGGGGCTTGCCGTGATAGTTCAATATTAAAGTCACGTATTAGCTCCTGATATACTTGATAAAAACCTTGGTGTACAAGATAGTCCGGACTTGGTATGTTATATGCGTCAAGCAAAGGGGTCTGTGCAAACTCTAAATTTTCCAGCCATTCTGTTATTGTATGTGTTCCGCGAAAAGCAACTACTATGTTTTGGTTTGATTCTAGGATTAGGCAATATTTTGTTAAGACTATGGCTCTATACCCATTTGGAACACAGAATGAGACTTTTTTATTGTCGCGCAATGGAGCATCGGCCTTGTTAGAAACATTTAAACACCCCAGACAGAAAAGTGCGGTTGGGTAATCAAATTTTATATCGTTATTAGGGAAGACAGGAATAATTTCCCCCCCAAGAGGTAGTGTTTTTTCTCTACCTCGAAAGCCAAATTTATTATACAGGGTCCTTAATGTGTCTACACTTTTGGCGCTGATGCCAAGTAAATCGTTGTTGTTATAAAACATGTATTATCCTCCTTTTCTGTTATTGGTATGTTCTTTTTTTAAAAAGTATGAATGACATAAGGAAAACAATAGTGTTATAATTTTCTTAAAAAAAGAGGTGGCAATGTGGGGATTTTTTCAAAGATGCAAGGTGATGGATATGAGCAAGTGATCTTTTGTCAAGATCAAACAGTAGGTCTTTCTGCAATTATTGTGCTACATGATACAACGCTTGGGCCGGCTTTAGGTGGAGTTCGAATGTGGCCATATAACACCGAGGATGAAGCTTTACATGATGTAATGGGATTGGCGCGGGGTATGACTTATAAGAATGCCTTAGCCGGCTTGGAACTGGGTGGTGCTAAGGCTGTTATTATTGGCGATGCAAAGTGTAAGAGCAAGGAGTTGCTGAAGTCTTTTGCGCGATTTGTTGATCGTTTGCAAGGGCGCTATGTTACTGCTGTTGATGTTGGCATTAATAGCGATGATATCGAGGTTATACGTGAAGAAACCAAATATGTAGTAGGGGTAAGGGAGGGCACGGGTAATCCTTCACCTCTTACAGCCTATGGCGTCTATCAAGGTATGTTGGCGGGGGTAGAACAGGTGCTGGGTTCCACTAGTCTGCAAGGTCTTCGGGTAGCGGTGCAAGGGATGGGACACGTTGCTGAAAGTCTATCTGAGTTATTAGTTCGAGATGGAGCAGAGGTGACAGTAACCGATCTAGATGCTGAAAAACTAAAACTTGCTAAGGAGAAGTTTAATGCTACGATCGTGGAGCCTGATGCAATTTATAGTCAACCTTGTGATATTTTTGCTCCTTGTGCCTTAGGTGGTGTGATAAACTCTACTACGGTTGATCTATTACGCTGCAAACTAGTGGCTGGTGCTGCTAATACACAGCTGGCAGAGAAGAAGTATGCTGAAGTTCTGGTGAAAAAAGGGATTGTAGCGTTGCCGGACTATGTAATTAATGCTGGCGGTGCAATTGCAGTGGCCCTTGAGCGCTGTGGAACATACTGTCAGGAGCATGCGAAACAGAAAGTAGCAGGTATTTATAATACGACAAATCAAATTTTAAGGCAGGCGTTAGAAGAAAAGATTTCCCCTTATCTCGTGGCGGATCGAATGGTGGAAACCATGATAGCTAATAAAAAAGCAGAAAAATTACCAGCTTCTTTTTAAAAAAGCGGACGTAGCTGCTCTTTTGCAAATAATACATTTACTTTAGATTTCAACACCAAAGAGCGTTGGTTCTTCTTTCTTGCTTGTTTAGAATTTTTAATTTAAACCTTAATTTAGATTGTAATTATATTGTAGCTGTAATAAAATTACATTAAGATAGCTTTAAGAACTAAAAAATATTACTTTTAAGTTTAAATAAACAAGTTGTTAACTTGAAGGATATGAATATGTATAGTAGCCTGTCCTAGAATAGGGGTGTAGGGTAGCATGTCCGATGAAGGTCTCTTAACTAAAGAAGAACTACAACAGATTTATTACTTTATGTTGCTAGGACGGAAACTTGACGAGTTAGTTTGGCAGTTAAATCGGGCAGGTAAAGTTCCATTTGCCGTCTCTTGTCAAGGACATGAAGCAGCGCAGGCGGGAACAGCACTAGCCTTTAAACGAGAGCTTGATTGGCTTTGTCCCTATTATCGCGATTTAGTTTTAGTCTTGATGTGGGGCCAATCGCCACGTGATCATCTATTATCTGTGCTGGCGAAAGCTGAAGAACCTAATAGTGCTGGTCGCCAGATGCCAAGTCACTTTGGCGATCGAAGGTATCGCATTTTAAGCGGTTCAAGTCCGGTTGCTACGCAGGCGTCCCATGCAGTAGGACTAGCCTATGCAGCCAGGATGAAAAAGAGTGAGGCCGTGGTGTTAACCTCATGTGGAGATGGGTCAATTAATCAAGGCGAATGGCATGAGGCCTGTAATTTTGCTGGGACGCATCGTTTGCCGGTAATCTTTCTTGTTGAAAATAATGGTTATGCTATCTCTGTTCCTTATACAAAACAGACGGGTGGTCAAATTTTCAATCGGGCCATTGGGTATGGTTTTCACGGGGTGCAGGTCGATGGTACGGATCCACTTGCTGTGTATCAAGAGATGCGAAACGCAGTACAACGCGCGCGTACTGGAGAGGGTCCAACCTTAGTGGAGGCCAAGGTGCCACGGCTTAAGCCCCATTCGACAGATGATGATGAGCGTCTTTATCGGGGTGAGCAGGAACTTATGCAGGCTAGGGAATTGGACCCAGTGCTGTTGTTCAAAAAGCGGCTGGAAGGTCAAGGTTTTTGGCAAGAGGCAGAGGAGCAGGCTTTAGTTGCCAAAATACAGTTGTCACTAAAGGAAGCTCTTAATTATGCCGAGCAGGCAGATGCTCCTGATCCAAATACCATAGCGAAGCATCTGTTTGCAGAGAGTGCCGCTGTTACTAGCAAATGAGATGCAGATAGTTTTTGGTAAAGGATTAAGTGGAACTTTCAATAAACTTTATAAATGATAAGGTTTCAATAAAATAATGATTTATAAGGTGTACGATTGTCTCTTTAGTTTTCGGGTGGTATTTAAAAAGTGGGAGGTGTAGAACTTGTGGCTAAATTATCGTATATTGCAGCAATCCAGCAAGCATTAGCTGAGGAACTTGAGCGGGATGAAGATGTTTTAATTTTGGGTGAAGATGTAGGCCAGTTAGGTGGTGTCTTCCGTGTTACTGAAGGTTTACAGGCTAAATTTGGTGCAGAACGTGTTATGGATACCCCACTTGCAGAGGGAGCGATCATTGGGGTTGCTTTAGGCGCAGCAGCCTATGGTTTAAAACCGATAGCTGAGATACAGTTTGCAGACTTTATCTTTCCTGCTATTAATCAGTTGATAAGTGAGGTTGCCAGGTTGCGGTATCGTTCTTTTGGCGCATGGTCTTGCCCGATGGTGGTTCGTGTTCCTTATGGCGGAGGTGTACACGGAGGGCTGTACCATTCACAGTGTATCGAACAATTTTTTTGCGGTGTGCCTGGTTTGAAGGTTGTTGCTCCAGCTACACCACAGGATGCTTATGGACTTCTAAAATCGGCTGTACGAGCAAAAGATCCGGTTCTCTTCCTAGAACATAAAAAATGTTATCGTTTAATTGTTGATGAAGTTGTTACCCAATGTGAGCAGTTAGTCCCAATTGGTAAGGCGGAAGTAAAAAGAGTTGGCGAAGATATAACGATTATTTCCTATGGTTTAGCTATGCATGAAGTAGTAAAGGCCGCTGAGCTGGTCGCTGAAGAAGATATAAGTGTACATCTCCTTGATTTACGAACTTTAGCTCCACTCGATCGACAAGCTATCTTAGATGCTGTAGCTAAAACTGGGAAGGTTCTTATTGTTCATGAGGATAATGTGACAGGTGGTTTAGGTGGCGAGATTGTTGCTATTATAGCTGAAGAAGGATTTATGTTCTTAGACGCTCCTCCTAAACGACTTGGTGGCCCAAATCTTCCAGCTATGCCTTATAGTAAGCCCTTGGAAGAAGGGTTTATGTTAAGGAAGGAAGTAATTGCGGAAGAGATTCGCCGGTTAGTGAGAGCATAAAGGGGATGTATATATGTCGATCGAGGTTAGAATGCCGCAGTTGGGTGAAAGTGTAACGGAAGGTATGATTGTTAGGTGGTTAAAACAGCCTGGTGATGCTGTAGAGGTGTATGAGCCTATATGTGAAGTAGCTACTGACAAGGTGACTGCTGAGGTTCCTGCAACTTCGGCCGGAGTTATGCAAGAGATAGTGGTAAATGAAGGAGCAACGGTTGCAGTTGGGAAAATAATTGCTAAATTAGAAGAAAAAGAAGAGGTTGTTAAACAGCAACAAAATGATGAGCAAACGAATGAGCAACGTTATTCTCCTGCTGTGTTAGCATTAGCCAAAGAGCATAGTTTAAATTTAAGTCAAATAAAAGGCACTGGGGCCGAAGGACGAGTTACGCGTAAGGATGTAGAGAAGTGTTTAACACTTCAACCTGCTGGCGCTTTCAAACCAACAATTGACCCGGACGAAAAAAACCGTCTTCGTACTGAGGCCGGTTGCGTGATCCTTGAAGAAGGGGATGTTGAGGTTGCGTTAAAGCCGCCTAGAATTACGAAGGCTGATAAAATGCTGCTTTGTATGCAAGAGGTCCCGCAAGCTTGGACGTTAACGGAAGTTGATGTGACGGGATTGGTGCAACTTAAAGATAGCTTAAAAGAGAACTTTCTACAAAATGAAGGTTTTCCTTTGACGATTTTACCGTTTTTTTTAAAGGCTGTAGCAAAATCATTGCGTGAATATCCCAGTTTGAATTCTGTTTGGAAAGGCAATCGCTTAATATTAAAAAAGAAGATTTTAATTTCGGTAGCAGTGGCCAATGATGAAGAACTTTTCTTACCAGTTTTAAAAGATGTAGAAGAAAAAAATATTTTGGGTTTAGCTAAAGTTTTAGAAAAGATTAAGAGAAAAGTTTATGATGGCAGTTATGAAGTAAAAGATGATAATAGCGGGACGTTTACTATTAATAATACTGGAGCTTTTGGTTCAATAATTTCTTGTCCAGTGATAAACTTTCCCCAGGTGGCAATAATTACGGTGGAGCGGATCGTAAAAAGACCTGTGATAGTAGAAGGGATGATTGCCATCCGTGACATGGTTAATATAAGCTTAGCTTTTGATCAACGTGTTATAGAAGATGTTACTGCCGGAAAATTTTTGCAACTTGTTAAAGAACATTTAGAATCATATAACCTGGAATCAACGATCTAATTCGTTTGTGAATTGATTTTTATTATATTTAAGGATAGAATGGTTTTAGAAAGTTTCTAATATAATTGTAATTTTACTAAGATGTAGCATGTAAGGATGAATAAATGGCTTTTGAAGTAGTTAAATTAGGTAAAATAGGTTATCAAGCAGCATGGGATTTACAGAAGGATTGCATTGAACAGATAAGTTCTGGTCACATGAATAATAGGGTTATTGTAGCAGAGCATCCGCATACTATAACCTTAGGTCGAAATAGCTCTTGGGGTAATCTATTATGTACACGTAAGCGATTAGAAGTGTTAGGGATTGAGTTGGTAGAGACAGACCGTGGCGGAGATATTACATATCACGGGCCAGGGCAATTGATTATTTATCCTTTATTTTCTTGTGGACTAGGACCAAAGGAGTACTTACGGTTTTTAGAGCGGATTTTGATTAAGAGTTTATTGAAATTTGGTATTTTAGCGAACGCTAAAGCTGGGTATACTGGGGTATGGGTGAAAGATAATAAAATAGCATCGATTGGGGTAAAGTTTAATCGTAGACGACAAGGGTATATTACCAGTCATGGAGTTGCCTTAAATGTTAATACAAATTTGGATTTTTTTAATTATATAATCCCTTGTGGTATAAAAAATTGTGGTGTAACCTCAATGCAAAAAGAGTTACATGTCCAGCAGTCTTTTACTAGTATTGCAGGAGAAATTTTGGAGCAATTAAAAAGTTTTGGTGATGTGGTGAAGGTATGATAATTTACAACTTAGCTAATAAAAACAAATTTTATCAGCCAAAGGATTGGGAACGGCGACGGGAAACGATAGGGAGTGATTTTGAGGATCCCCGTGACCCTTTTGAAAAAGATTATGGTCGCATAATTCATAGTTCTTCTTTTCGGCGGCTGCAGGCGAAGACGCAGATTGTAGGCCTTGGGGCAGGGGATTTCCATCGGACCAGGCTTACCCATTCGTTAGAAGTGGCTCAAATTGCACGTGGTATTGTAATTAAGCTAAATGCAGGACCACCATTTGTATCTCAACAATATTTAATTGATGCTTCCTTGGTTGAGGCAGCTGCACTAGCACATGATTTAGGTCATCCTCCTTTTGGGCATTTTGGTGAAGACTCGCTCAACATTTGTATGGCTGATTATGGTGGCTTTGAAGGTAACGCTCATACTTTTCGTATTTTAACGCATTTGGCTGGCAACGGTAGAATAGGTTTAAATGTTACCAGAGCGTTACTTTTATCAGTCATGAAGTATCCTATTCTTTTAGATGATAAAGTCTTTATAAGTAGCAAGGACGATCTTACTAAAGATTTTATCACTCCAAAGGTTGGAGCTTTTTTGTGTGATAAGCCAACCTTCGACTGGGTTTTAGACAGGTTTACAACGGAAGAACAGGCGTACTTTACGCAAACGAAATTGATAAGTGCGGAGCAAATGACGTGTCATAAAACATTAGAAAGTTCTATTATTGAATTAGCAGATGATATTGCATATGGTACGCATGATATTGAAGACTCTCTTTGTCTTAAAATGGTCAGTACCAAGGACTTAGCTTTACTTTTAGAACCTTTTGCTGAAAATGATGAGTATCCCCAGCTTAAAATATCTTACCAGCAACTCTGCAGTCTCTCTGCTACAGAAGAGTTGGATAAATATATAGTAAAACAAGTACTGTCCGAAATTATAGCGGCTTTTATTACTAAAGTAGATTTAGAAGAAGTATCGCCTAAGTTTTCTGAAAGACTACGCTATCAAGTTAAATTACCGCAGTTATTACAAGACTTATTAGCAGCGTTACATAAGTTAGTAGCTGAAAAAGTAATTGACTCACAACGGATAAGAATAGCTAATTCACGTGGCGGTTTTGTGATAAAACGGCTGTTTGAAGCGATGATGAACTATGTCAAGTTATTACCTATCGCTGACCGCGAGCTATTACAGCGTAATAATTCTGAAAGTTATCGTGCCCGTGTTGTCTGCGATTATATCGCAGGCATGACAGATTCTTTTGCGCTGGCGATGCATGAACATTTGTTTGGTGGCAGTAGTAATCACTGGGAATTATAGGTTATCAAATAGGTAAAAAAAGCTTCATAATGTAAGGTGAGACGTAGGCTTGAAAAAGTGATGTTAGACATAAAACTGGTACGGCGCCCATGGTAATAAATGAAAAAGTTAAGAATTGCGGATACAAGGAGCCGCGATAGAAAAGAAGCCTATTTTTTATTAATGTGATGGTAAATGACATTCCTGAAACGACGACAATAATATAAACTGGAATAATAATTAAATCTTGAGGTAGAATACTAGCACAGGCAAACCAAACGCCACTCCAAGAGAACTGATTAAAGAAGAAACCGATATTAAAACCAAATAAGAAACCTTTTAAAAAAACACTACTAAAAGCTAACGGTGTACCGATCACTGAGAGACTTAAAAGCCAAATTAAGCCTAGTGTTTTTAGATGATCACCTATTAAATATTGAAAGGATAGCTGGGGTTCTACAATGTTTCCTTGGTTAACATGTTGAAAGAAGCTACGTAAGTATCCTGTTAGCCCCTCTTTTTGTGTCAAATCAAGTTTGTTTACAATTAACGAGCCAATAATGATGCCACTTAAAAAAAGCACCACAGCAAAAAGGTATAATTTTTTTGGTTGGGCGAGCAGCTGTTTATTAGCTGATCCTATATAAACTGGTGATAGCAGTTTCATATTTGGTTCGTCCCCCCTTACTTTTTAATGTACGAGCGAGGGGGGGCAAATATACCCAAAACATTTAAAATGCCTGCTATCATATTATTAAAATCACATCATTTATGTTTCATAGTTTGTTTTAATAAAGTTATCGAGTAAACGCACGCCAAATCCAGTAGCACCGCGTGCAGATAGTGCTAAATTTTTTGTCGACCAGGCTGTGGCGGCGATATCAAGGTGAGCCCAAGGAACATCTTTTACAAAGCGTTCTAAGAATTGAGCTGCTGTTATACTTCCGGCTTCTCGGCCAGCACTGATATTTTTTACATCAGCAATATCTGAGTCTAAGCGTTTGTTGTACTCGTGGTCTAAGGGCAGCCGCCATAACTTTTCACCTGTTTTTACCCCAGCTGCCAGTAGTTCGCTGGCTAGGGAATCATTATTAGAAAAGAGTCCAGCATAGAGACTTCCTAAGGCTATCACAATGGCTCCTGTTAGCGTTGCAATATCAACCATAAGTTTTGGGGCATACCGAGTTGCTGTATACCAGAGGGCATCAGCTAAAAGCAGCCTTCCTTCGGCATCCGTATTTAAAACCTCAATGGTTTGTCCCGACATGGAATGTACGATGTCAGCTGGTCTTTGGGCATTGCCATCAGGCATATTTTCAGCAAACCCCATTATACCAATGACATTGACTGGGGCTTTGCGCAAGGCCAGTGTTTTCATTAGGCCGAACACAACGCCAGCTCCTGCCATATCACTTTTCATCTCATCCATGCCACCGGAAGGCTTCAGTGAAATACCCCCCGTATCAAAAGTTACTCCTTTACCAACAAAGGCAAGCGGAGCCTCATCATGTGGGCTGTTTTGCCATTTGACAATTACTAGTCGAGGTGGTTTCCTACTGCCTTGGCCTACTCCCAGCAGGGCATGCATCCCAAGCTGTTCAAGTGCTTTTTCATCGAGCACTTCAACTTCTAGTCCGAATTTTGTTAACTTTTGAGCTGCTTCTGCTGCTGTCTTAGGATAAAGTCTATTGGGTGGCTCTGATACTAACTCGCGAGTTGTAAAAACCCCTTTTGTTTGTGCTTCAAGTGGCAGATAGGCTGCTTTACTTTCTTTCGGTTGATCAGTAATCACAAAGATAGTTTGCAGAGTAGGTGGTACTGGCTCTTTGGTTTTATACTTATGAAAGGTAAAAGAACGTAGTCTTAGACCAGCTAAAAGGTGTGCTGTTTTTTGGTGCTCGTCTTCTCCTAAACAATCTCTTAGGTCAAGTGTCAGTGCTTTTACTTTCATTTTAACCAATTGAA
The DNA here is from genome assembly GCA_039798385.1 of Bacillota bacterium. Taxonomy (GTDB): domain Bacteria; phylum Bacillota; class Bacilli; order Thermoactinomycetales; family Thermoactinomycetaceae; genus JBDKGC01. Next base: position 2,977 of record JBDKGC010000071.1, on the reverse strand, counting down.
GATAAAGTTTAGCGCCTAATTCTTCGAGCTTAGTGCAGTTTAAGTTTTCACCGTTCTTAATGTTAAGTAAGATTATGTGATGATAACTATCATCTAGTGGAGCAGTTAAAGTAGAGATAATTGGCAGTTTATCATAGTTTGATAGGTGTTTTTCAATTAATGCGCGGCTTTTTATAGGTTTATAACTTTCTGGGAATGTACTGTCCAATGTTGCTAAGACTAATGCTCCTTGCCCTTCGTGCTGCCTCGTAAAATTAATTTGCATTTTAGCTTTTGTCTCCTTTAGTATGTTAGCTTTCTTTATTAGTTTTATTATAGATGACCAATAGTGAAAGAGACAAGTATAATGTGTCACTTACAAATATGTAGCTGCATATAATTTATTATGCTGCTAGAAGTATACTACAGCAAACAAATAATATTTCGAGGAGAAAATTTATGTATTATTACCCTCTATATACAAATAGTTTTAACGAGATACCTTACGCCTCAAGTTTGGAATCTGATGTAGCGCCAACCAATGAGAATTTGGTTGGATTTCAAATAGGTGCATTCCAAGGGACCGCGTTTCCATCTAGTTCAGTACCGGAGCCACTCCCACCTGCTGAATCTACAGCGGTTCCCTATTTTAATCTTCCAGAAGTTCCTTTTATAGAATCTTTGGAAACCGACGGTGTGTTACCATATGAACCCCTTCATCCTAATATCATTAGCGATGAGGATGTTGTACCGCCTACTCCATTTATTTTGCCAGAGCACATCCCATCTTTTAGTTCTGAATTTTCTACTGAATTTAATGCACCGCCAGTTGCACCTACAGCGGAACAAGGTTTTGAGGCTGTCGGACCTCAAGGTACAATAGTACCGGTAATTGTTCCACCGCCAGCTGCACCAACAAGGGAGCAAGTATCTGACGTCCCTCAAGGTACATTAGGAACGGGTACAGTGCCAGCGTTGGTACCCCAAATGGGTACAGTGCCAGCAACTTATGACGAATTGGAAAGAATTGATGCTGAAGTAAGACGTAGTCAAGAAAGACGGTTGTGGGAATTACAAAATGCAGTACCACGGGTACAGCAACCACCAGCTGTTAGCATGCCTGCATTTAGACCATCTGTACAAGATTATCAAGTAGGAATACCAGTTCCTCCTCCACAAATCGGGCAGCCGATTGTGCGCAAACATCCTGGTTCACTGACTAAATTTATAGGGAGTAAAAGGGAACGAAATGATGAATTTATAAATCCGGAGGAAGCAGCGGCAAAACGCTTTGAGCCTGTTTACAGTGTTATGCCTTTGAATACCGAGGATGTAAGATCTGAAATGGTAATTAATCCGGCATATCTATCTATGGAAATAACCCCGGCGGCAGCGACAAATTGGCCGAGCTATTATCAGGGAGTGCGAAGAACTGATTTATATCAAGCAGAATTACAAAAAGCACGAGCATTGTCTGATGACCTTTTGCAAGCAGCGATAACCGATGCTAAAGAGTATATTAAGGACGCAACAAACTTACAAAACTTACTAGCACCTGTTCCTTATTTCTTAGCCTTAAAAGATGCTACAGATTCTAGAGCACTTAATGCTAGTCTCCAAAGGACTGCGACAGGTTTACAGCGTAACTTGACGATAAAACTTAACCAACTATCTAGGGTATAACTTTTATGCTTGGCCATTAACACAAGAAATAGTATTTGCATATAATGTAAAACGCTGTTGTAAAATTATATAAACAGTGAATAAAATTTCGAGGAGAAGAATATGTATTATCCTTTGTATACAAATAGTTTAGACGAAGGTACGGTGCCAGCCATTAGACCACAAGAGGCTACGGTGCCAGGGTTTTTCGATGAAGCCATACGGGACCAAGCAATTAGGTGGGGTCAATTGCAGGGACAAGGCGGCGTAGGTGAGCACCCCGCAGCTGCTAGCTTACCCAGATTTGTGCAGGTAGAAAAAGATTATCAACCAGCTTTACAAATTGGCCAGCCTTTTTTAAATCAGTCGTTTGAGCAATCAACTCCTATGATGCCCCAAATTGGCCAACCTTTTTCACCGCTATATTTTGAGCAACCTGTTCCAACGAAGGTTGTAGAACCTATCTTTGATGAGAATGTCTCAATGGACACTGATACTTATGTATCACCTAGCACACCGATGAATTTGTCACCAATGGATGTGGATGTAGAAGGAAGATGGGGATATAACCCCTTGACAGGAGAGACTTTTCCAATAAACGTGATAAGTTAGTATAATTGTTTAGCAAGGACAAATTTATTATGCCAGCTAAGGAGTAAGAATTTTTTCTTAATTCTTAGCTGGTCTTTTCTTTTTGCATTACGAAAAATATTTAGATTGCTTCGTCCCTACGCTATGCTCTGTTTCTTTTAGAGACGGGTTTGATGAAAAGAGTTAGGTCGGTACATTTTTGTCCTTGGAAGGCCTAGGATCATTTTGTTACTGTAATATACTAAAGCGGGTGGTCTTCTTTTTATTGATCTTTTAAATACGTTTCTATAGTTGCTGAGTCGTTAATAGCATAACATTTTACGTCTCGCGTTACTTGCCGGACAAGATTTATTAATACGCGTCCTGTTCCAAATTCAACAAATGTATCTACGCCTGCTTTAAGTAAAAAATTTATACTTTGTTCCCATTTGACAGGCGATATAATTTGTTTCTCTAGTGCAAGTTTAACTTCTTCAGCTGCACTTAAGGGTTGGCCTGTGACGTTTGATATTATGGAAATATTTGGGTTTGTGATCAAAACATTTTTGAGCCGGCTACGTAAGGCTGATTGGGCTGTTAACATAAGTGGGGTATGAAATGGTCCGCTGACAGCTAACGGGACGATGCGCCGTGCCCCTAACTCTTTTACACGTTCACTTAGGGTTGTGACTGCTGATACGTGGCCGGAGATAACTGTTTGCAGTGGGGCATTATAGTTAGCAGGGGCTACATACTGTTCATGGTT
>JBDKGC010000070.1:0-13224 GCA_039798385.1 Bacillota bacterium | reverse complement strand
CATTACTATAATACATCTTCCCGGCAGTTTTGACAAGGGGTTTTAAGGCACTTTTTTTAATCCTGACTAAAAAACATTTTTGACATAAAGACCGCCTAAAGCTACATATACTTAAGTAAGTCCAGATAAAGGAGCAATTTTAATCATGGAACAAGAAGAAAAAATAGCAGAAAACGTTAGCGCTACAGAAACATTTGGAACTAGTATTGAAATAAGTCCAACCATGACCGCTAGCGTAGTCATTGGAAGTGATCTTACAGTAAATGCGCAAGGCCAAGGAAACTTAATCCAAGGTATAACTAGTACCATTACAGACGCTGCAGGCACCAACTCGAGAATAAAAGTCAATAATACTACTTGTGTTGTACACAACAGCTTGCTGAAAAGCAATAGCAAAATAGAAAATTCTGATCTGCGGCTTTCAAGTGGAAGAAAAATAAATTTAGCTGAAGATGACCCCTCGGGTTATATATCCAACAGCTCATTTTTTTTAAAAAACGCAACAATAAAAGAAGGCGGCAACATAACATCTAGCTCTAGTTACCTCGCTGTCGCTAACACTGATGGTATGATAGGCCAAAATACAAATATTAGAAATTCAACTTTGACAATCTCCGGAACCGGTTCAAGCCAAAGTGAATTTAACATAGGTGAAAATGTAACTTTATCCGATTCTAACGCGACATTTACCAATGCAGACTTATCGGTTGGTACTGGATCGACATTAAATAACTTACAGTTAAATTTTAATGGCGGCGAATTTACCATCGGAGACGGGAGTTCATTAACTTATGCCAACATTCAAACAACTGGTTCTAAAGTTTCTATTGCGGGTACCGTAGAAAGTGTTAACGTTTATGGTACTAACCTTGAGCTAACTATGGATGGAACCATTCCCTTAGAAAATATAACGGTCTTAGGAAGTAATATAAACCGAACAATTACGGCGGCGGATAATAATAAAACAATTATCAGCGGTGATTTAGTCCTTCCCGACGGTGATCTTATTCTCGCTAGCGATAAAATGGTTAAATGCAGTGATGGTACCCCCCTTACCGCCTCCTGTCCAACGCCCCCTTAGTCTTTGTTGCCCCGCTAAAGCTTTTTAAGATATCATTTAGAATTTTAACAAATAGGCTTACTACTCGGGCAATTAGTAAGCCTAACTCATATATTAATCTATAAATAAATTGAAAAAAGGGAATGAGTGCAATGATAACATACACTACTCCACAATTTGGTCTACGTACCACTGCTCCTGTGCCAGCTTACAACGATAAATGTCCTTATCTTTTAACCTGGGAAGAGGTAGCTAACAATGCTTGTGAGATTAGTTCAACCGATGCAAAGGCTCGGGCTACCAGCGGCAATAGTGTAGCAGGTAGTGCAACAGGACTGGCCCTCCTTAACTTAGATCCCCCGATGCAAGTTGGCGGACTATTAAACATCTTTGCCAGCAATGCCATGGGCTTTGAATCAATTTCAGGTGGAAAAATAACAATTAGTCCGGATCTAGCGCTTTTCCCCTCTGGTTTTTCGCCAGCTATCCCAATGACTTTAAACATTATGGGCAACGCCGCACAGCTTCTGATTACACCCTTAAGTCAGTACCTGTCAGTACCTTATACGTACGTTTTTGTTTACAATTAAACCCATTCGTCCTTTGTGTTATGAAAAAAAAGTCAAACATAACTAGCTATTTAACCTAGCTTAAGGCGATTTATACTGGGTACCAAAGCTTGACAAGCTACCTCCTAAATCATTATGATGATTGCAAGGGAGGTCATACATGTTAAGCGTCATTAAGAATGAAACAACCAAAGTTTTTGCCAATAAAGTTTTCTGGCTGCTAGCCGCACTAGGTGCCTTGCTAACTTTGACACCAGGTTTACTAGCACTCGCAATTCCTAAGGCTTATGCCTGGGACTATGCTTACTCGTTATTTAACATCATCTTGCAATCGTTTTCGCTAACACTAATTGTATATTTAAATGGCAAGCTGCTCGCACAAGAGATCGCGACCGGTGGTTTTCGCCTGCTACTTGAACGCTATAAAAAAACTTGGAAATTAGTTTTTGGTAAACTTATTACTATTATTTATCTGATTTTAGCTTACCAGTTACTCTTATTTTTCTTATATATTGGTACTACCTATCTATGTTTAAGTACACCTGACAACACTTCTAATTACATATTAGATAGTTTCTTACTAACTGCTTTTCGCCATAGTCAGACTGAAAGCATCCTTTTAAATACCATTTTCCTTAATGTTCCTTTCTGTTTCTTTTTAAGCACCTTCTGCACGACGGAGTTATTTGCATCTTTGTTTTTGCTCAGTATCACCTCGTTTCCATATATGGTTAAAATGCGAGAAGCATATTGGCTCATGGAGAACGAATGGCTAGCAATGATACTTTACTACACCCCACTAGAGACAATTAGGCACTTCTATTACCTCCTTGTCTTAGATGGAGCCCAACTAGCTGGACTCTATCCCCACTTCTTACCTAGTTTTACATGGTCGAGCATTTTAACAGTTATTTATTTTCTTGGTTTTATATTCATTCCGCTTTGGTATCTTAAAAAAGAAAAAGTTTAAATCAATTTCTTATAACACGCAATAGTTTTTTCTAAACCCTGGGTTAATGAAACCTGGGGTTTCCAATTAATTAACTTGGTTGCTTTCGTTATATTTGGTCTTCTCTGAACAGGATCGTCTACTGGTAAGGCTAAAAATTTTAATTTACTTGCTGTTGCTGTTAACTGTTGAACCAGCTGCGCTAGCTCTAAAATCGTTACTTCCTCAGCGCCTCCAATATTTAAAATCTCGCCCGCTGTTTTTTTGGTTGCCATCATCTTCACTAAGGCCTGGATCGTATCATCGACATAACAAAAAGTACGGGTCTGATCTCCTTGGCCATAGACTGTTAAATCCTGACCAGTAAGGGCTTGAGTAACAAAGTTAGAAATTACACGCCCATCGTCACTTCTTAGACCAGCGGAATAGGTATTAAAAATACGAGCAACTCGAACTAACACCTTATATTTATCATAATACTCATAACAATAAACCTCACCTAAGCGCTTAGACTCGTCATAACAGGCCCGCGGACCAAAGGTATTTACATTGCCTCGGTAATCCTCAGGTTGGGGATGAACTAAAGGATCACCATAGACCTCACTGGTACTGGTATAAAGTAGCTTCGCGTCACTAGCACGCGCAATTTCTAACATATTTTGCGTGCCAAGGGTATTGGCAGCGATTGTCTCAAGGGGATACTTGGTATAAAATTTGGGTGAGGCAGGTGAAGCTAAGTGGTATATTTCACTTATTTTAGATATGTCCAGCTTTTTTCGTAAGTCCGTATCAGTTACGTCTGCTTCTACAAACATAAATTTGGGTCTTGAAAGCAACTCCTGTACATTACCTCGCCTCCCCGAAATAAAATTATCAATCCCTAGCACAGAGCGCCCACTATTTACTAAGCTCCGGGCAAGGTGTGAGCCTAGGAAGCCAGCCACCCCAGTAATAACAACGATTTCAGTCATCATTTATCATCCTTTCTTTAGCTGTATTTAGACCGATGCTCCATGGCGCTAATATGTCCTCTGTCAGCGTTACATTATCTAACTTCGTCTCACTCAAGCAGATGGTTTCACTAAGTTCACAGTTCATAATTTCTGCCTCGCTGCCGATCGTCACATATGGACCAACTGATGCATTGCTAAGCATAACATTATCACCAACTACTACTGGTGGTAGTAGTTTAACATTATCAAATTTACAATTAGCACCAATCGCTACCCTAGATTGATAGTTAGCAACTAACATTTGGTGATTAGCTAACAGCCACCTTTTGGGTGTTCCAACATCGACATATGAGAGGTCGGTTAAAACATAACCAAAAGAATGCCCTTCATCGATTAAAAATTGCACAGCATCAGTAATCTCATATTCCCCACGTGCTGATGGTCTTATTTTTTTTATTGCAGTAAAGATTTCCTGCGGCAACAGGTACGCCCCAGCCACTACATACGGACTCTTAGGTTGCGCTGGCTTTTCAACCAGTTTAAACACCCTCCCCTGCTCTACCTCAGCTACCCCGTATTCGGAAGGATTCTCCACTTCATACAGCAATAATACACCAGCTAGATCCTTAGCAGTACGATATCGAGCGCATAAACTCTCTAAAGGTTCTAAGATTAAGTTATCTCCTAAAAGCAATATAAACGGGCCTGCACCAATAAACTCCTCTGCCGCCCGCAAAGCATGTGCTATACCAAGCCGTTCTGCTTGATAAAAAATAGTAATCTTAAGCGGGAGGGTACATTTTCTTAAGTAAGTGGTTATCTGCTCCTGGCTCGGATGTACTACTACAGCAACCTCTTCTACACCGGTTTGCACTAATTTTGTAAGTAAATAAAATAAAATAGGCTTATTAGCCACGGGTACCATACACTTAGGGATACGTTCCGTATAGGGTAAGAGGCGGGTTCCTAACCCAGCACATAAAATAACAGCTTTCATTCTCTTTCGCTTCTCCTTTATAAATTTTTATTTACCCAAGCCTTCGTATGTAAAGCCCCCTGTTTTCAATGTTTCACTTGTTAAGAAGTTACGTGTATCTAGTACATAGGGGTTACGCATTTGCTTCTGCAGCTTGTTCCAGGCTAGATCTTTATAGAGAGACCAATGCGTTAAAAGGACCACCCCGTCGGCATCAAAAAAAACCTCTTCCGGGGTATCGCAATACTCCACAGCTAGCTCAGCGTACAACTTGCGAAACATAGGCATACCTAGTGGATCGTGCACGCGCACCACAGCGCCTAACTTGACCAATTGTGTTAAAACAGGCTGTGCCGGAGTCATCCGGACATCATCAGTCTCCGGTTTAAATGTCAGCCCCAAAACTCCTATCCTAAGTCCTGCTAGATTTTTTAAAGCAGTCTGTAGCTTAGCAATGCAGTACTTCGGCATCTCGTCGTTAGCTCGCATAGCACCTTGTACTACCTGAAGCTCAGTCTGATACGATTTTGCCATCACAACCAGTTCGGAGACATCTTTGGGAAAACAGGATCCACCCCAACCACAAGATACCTCTAGAAATTTACTTCCAATCCGAGAATCTAATCCTATCCCCTTCGTTACGTCCTCAATATTTGCACCTACCGCTTGCGACAAACGTGCCAATTCATTTGCATAGCTTATCTTAACAGCTAAAAAGGCATTAGCGGCATACTTAATAAGTTCAGCAGAAATAAGATCTGTTTCTAAATAGCTACTTTTGGGTGATTGTTCTAGTAAGGGGAGATAAAGATCTCTCATTTGTTCCCGTGCTCGTTTATCATCAGTGCCAATTACAATTCGATCTGGCTTTAGAAAATCCGCAATTGCATTTCCTTCACGCAAAAATTCCGGATTACTTACCACAGAAATATTTTCTTTTAAGCTAGGGTTTTTTACTGATATCCAAGAAAAAACTCGCTTTCCTGTTCCGACAGGCACGGTTGACTTATTAACTATGACCGTCAACCGGTCTTGTGGTAAATAAGCTGCCATCGACTCTGCAGCCGCTTGGACATACTTAAGATCAGCTGAACCGTCTGCTCCTTGCGGCGTACCAACGGCAATAAAAATTACCTCGGCAGCGCTAATATCGTGGTAATCACTAGTAATTATTAACTTTACGCCTAACTCTTTATGTACAAGTTCTTCTAACCCAGGTTCAAAAAAAGGGATCTCACCACATTTTAGCTTTTCAGTCTTCTCACGGTCCTGTTCCAGTAATACTACTGTATGTCCCAGGTGAACCAGCGCCGCAGCAGTAACAAGTCCTACATAACCTGCTCCAATACATACAATATCCATTTCAAGTCACTCCTTTAGTTTATAAGCTACATATCAAAAATATGGCCCAAAAATCCATCACTTGCAGCATCAGACCACGTTAAATAGGATATATATATAATACATAGCTTATTGTATTTTAAAAAAAATATGCCATTATCTGCCTTTAAAAATTGTTGCCCGCTATGGGTTTAATTGCCAAAGAGCACCACCCAGTTATCACACAAATGCTAGTAGAGCGATATTTAAATTTATGCTAACAAATTGTCTAACAGCTTCTTGTCTTATTGCTACAAGAAGCTGTTAGTCTTAGTCTTAGCTTATTTATTTATTTTATTATTATCCGCTAATTAACTCTGTGAGTTCCGGCCCTAAAACCTCTTTTTGTTTTGTAATTAACTGATCAACACCTAGTTTAGCATAGGCCAATAAAGCATGCAATTCGTCGGTATCAAAAGGATGATGCTCACCCGTGCCTTGCACCTCTACATATTTACCCCCACCAGTCATCACGACATTCATATCAACACTAACAGTCGTATCCTCGGCACAGGTTAAATCCAAGTAAGGTTGCCCGTTTTTTAAACCCACACTGGCAGCCGCAATAAAATCTTGTAAAGGTATTTTTTTTATAGCTTTCTTTTTTAGTAACGTTGCTAACGCATTTGCTACAGCTACAAAGGCACCAGTAATAGCCACAGCCCGGGTTCCCCCATCTGCTTGCAGGACATCACAATCAATCCAAAGTGTTCTTTCACCCAAGGTTTTTAAATCCATTATAGATCTTAACGCACGTCCAATTAAACGTTGAATCTCCATTGTTCTGCCACTTGCTCGACCTTTTACCGACTCGCGCATCATTCGCGTATGCGTTGCTCTTGGTAACATAGCGTACTCTGCTGTAACCCAACCACCACCTGTACCACGCAAAAAGGGTGGAACACGTTCCTCAACACTTACGTTACAAAGCAACCTTGTAGCACCAAAAGCTATATAGACTGAGCCTTCAGCATAGTTGGTATAATCTGTCTCTATATGTATCTTGCGTAGTTCATCATAAAGCCTGCCATCTTCACGCATGATCTCCCACCTCTAAACTTATTACAACCTTATTATAACATAAAGTCCGACGCCTTATAAGAACTGCGTACTAATGGACCAGCAACAACATGCCTAAACCCTAGTTGCAACCCTATTTGGCGTAATTTTTCAAATTCAGCAGGTGTATAGTATCTCCTGACTGCTAAATGTTTAGGGCTCGGTGACAAATATTGACCAATAGCTAGTAAAGAGACACCGTACTGCTGTAAATCTTTCAATGTATGCTCTAGCTCCGCCCACTCCTCGCCTAAACCCACCATAATACTGGACTTAACTGGTATATCAGGACGAAGCTGCGCTGCTTTTAAAAGTAGAGCTAGCGACCCCGCATAACTGGCCTTAGCACGCACTGTAGGTGTTAACCGCCTAACAGTCTCCAAATTGTGACTAAAGACCGTTGGACTCGCAGCAAGCACTGTAGCTACAGCATCTTCGCTGCCTTGCAAATCAGAGACCAAAATTTCCACTTTGACTCCCGGATTATGTTGCCGGATCTCTGTAATAGTTTTCGCAAACTGCCTTGCCCCCCCATCCGACAAATCATCGCGCGTAACAGACGTTAGCACGACATAGGTAAGCCCCATCTCTTGCACTGCTTCCGCAACTTTTCGTGGTTCGTTTGGATCTAAGCCAGAAGGCTTTCCAGTCTTGACAGCACAAAAAGGGCACGCCCGGGTACAGATATCACCCAACAACATAAAGGTGGCCGTACGTTTAGACCAACACTCATAAATATTAGGGCACTGTGCCGCCTCACAAACCGTATGTAAACTTTTACTCTTAACCAGCCGCTCAACAGCTTGATAAGCTTCAGGCCGCGCTAACTTAACCTTTAACCACGCCGGTCGCACGTAACATTCCTCCCAGGTAGCCACCTGCTACACTTTTTTTAACAGGAAATAAATCTTTTATTAAAGCTGCCTCATATACCGTGAGGCTACATGATAACCACTCTTCCGCAATACTTTGAAATAATTGTAAATCACCAGTAGTAAAAAAATAATGTCTAGGTTTATGATTAGTATTTTTTAAATTAAGCTGCTTTAAAAAAGATTTTAGCTCACGTACAATCTCTTCGGCTGAGTTAATTAATAATACGTCTTTACCTAAAGTAACCCTGATAGCATTAGACAATAAAGGATAATGAGTACAGCCTAAAACAACGGCATTAAGCTTGAGGTCTAAAAAACTCTGCAGCTGCTCACCTACAACATCAAGCGCGCGCTGCGTACGATGCGCACCGGACTCAACTAACGGTACAAAAGAATCACAAGCCAAACTAAAGACCTTTAAACTATTTCGCAGCTGTGTAATACGCTTGGCATAAACATTACTAGCAATCGTCGCTTTTGTACCTAATACTCCGACACGCGAAATATCTAGCTGCTGTCCTACAACCCTGATCCCCGGATTAACAACCCCGAATACTGGTACAGTAAGACTTTTTTTTATCATCTCTAAAGCTATAGCTGTAATTGTATTACATGCAACTAAAACAGCCTTAAGGGGCATCAAATTAAGCATCTGGACTAATTCTCGTGCAAACGAAATAATTTCAGCCTTTGTTCGAGGACCATAAGGACAGCGCTTGGCATCACCTAAATAATAAACAGTTTCTTGCGGAAGTTGCTTAAAAACTTCTCGGGCAACTGTAATACCACCTAGACCAGAATCTATAATGCCAATACCAGCATGTGCATTTAATTTGGGCATTAAATAAGAAGTCAAAATTTTGCACCTACAACTTTTCTTACCTTTAACCAAAAACCTTCCACACATCGCGAACTAATAACCAGATTGTTAAAAAAAAGACTGCACCTAAACCACATAAAGTAATAATGGCTTCTGCCGTAAAGGATAGTGCTTTTTTACGAAATGCTCCGACCCAAGCAAGCAGAATTCTACCACCATCTAAACCAGGAATAGGTACTAAATTACAGATGCCCAAGCTTACACTTAAGCTAGCCATTGTCTTTAGCAAGACACTAAAACCTTGCCTTGCAGCAGCACCAGAAACTTGCCCTATCTGCCATACGCTACTAACTTGATTTAAACTTCCCATGCCCGAAAGCAAGCGCGCAATACCCAACACAGTAGCAGAGGTTACATGCCACATCTCTATTAAACCAGATTTTAAGGCTTCTAGTAAGGACAGCTCTACTGCATTATTAAAAAACACAGCAACACTCAAAAATAACAATAATGCAAATAGTAAATTAAACAAGGGTCCAGCAAAATAGACACAGGTACGCTGCCAGGTTGTCTTAGCGGGCAATTGCCGCTCATACGATACTAACTTATGCCCATCTTCATCGCTTTTATATAAGGTAACATTAGGGGCTAAAAAATACTTTTTACTAACGCCCTCATTATCCTGAAGTAGCACATATGATTCGGAACCTAACTCTACTTCTAATATCTTACCAACGATCAACTCTTTTTTTTCATAGAAATATATCTGTTCTAACTGTCCATCATTATTTTGACTTGCCCAAAGTTCCTGCCCTTTAACTAAACCAAGCAACATACCATCTTCACCAGCAGCCATCCGAACAAAACCACCAAATGGAATTAATCTAATAGCCCACTGAGTCTCGCCACGTTGCCAACTAAATAACTTAGGCCCGATCCCAATAGAAAAACAATGCACAAGCACACCCGCGCGCTTAGCAAACAAAAAATGGCCTAATTCATGGACAAAGACTAGCACACCAACCACAATCAAAAAAATAAGCGGTGTATGCAGATAGTGCATAAAAAACTCGACCATAATGAGATACACATCCTATAAGATACTTAAAACTTACTTTGTACAAACTTCCTTACAATCTTAGCACAGAACGCCTTCTTGTCGCAATGCTTAAATCACAAAACAGACTTCAAACCAAAACCAGAAGTCAATGCGCTTCAAAGTATTTTAGCAGCCAGCCGCAGCTTAAACAGACTGAAAGCTTATGTAATTAAAAAAATTTTTAACTTCTTTTAGTCTTTAAAACTATACAGATTGCATAACCAAACTTTTTACAAATTTGCCCGTCCAAGCTTTAAGCTTAAATAATTCTTCTAGACTAGGTTCTTTAATAAGCTGATGGGCAGCTAAGCATTCATAAATTACTTTTTCAATCGTTAAAAATTTAATTTGTTTTGTTAAAAAAAGCTCTACCGCAACCTCATTGGCATAATTAAAAATAGCAGGCATACTCCCACCTGTTTTCCCCACCTGATAAGCCACTTTTAATAATGGAAATCTTTTTTCATCGATAACTGCAAAATCAAGCGACGGCGCCCTATGTAAGTCTAACGTCGGCACCACAGCCGACAAAGACCTCGGATATGAGAGTGCAAACTGAACCGGTATAGTCATATCAGTAGCACTTAGTTGTGCTAATATACTTCCATCTATATATTCTATTAAAGCATGGACTATGCTTTGAGGGTGCAATAAAACATTAATTTTATCATAATCAATATCATACAACCAATGAGCTTCTATAACTTCTAAGCCCTTATTCACCATCGTAGCACAGTCAACTGTAATTTTATTACCCATGGACCAATTAGGATGAGCAAGAACTTTTTCAACCGTTACCTCTTCCAAATCTGCGCGCCCGTAAGAACGTAAAGCCCCGCCAGAGGCTGTGAGCATTACTTGTTTTACATCACGCATTTTACGCGCCGCCAAAAGTTGCATCAAGCCTACATGCTCACTGTCGATCGGCAACAGTGTTCCTTGATCTCTCTTAAGGGCCGGCATAACTAAATGTCCACCGGTGACCAGGGTCTCTTTATTAGCCAACCCTACCGTTTTACCTGCAGCAAGCGCTGCCAACGTTGGAGCTAACCCAGCACTGCCAACCACTGCAATAACGGTATATGTGGCGGGGTCATAAGTTGCTATTTGAAGCAAAGCCTGGTCGCCCCAAATTACCTTTAGGTTGGTCTCCCTTTCCACTTCCCGTGCAGCAGCTTCGGTAGCCATTGCAACCATTTGGGGCCGAAACTCACATACTTGTTTAATCATAAGCGCACTATTTTCTCCGGCAGCTAAGGCTACAATTTGAAATTCTTCCGGGTAATTGCGTGCTACTTTGAGCACACATTGACCAATCGATCCTGTCGAACCTAAAACAGCTATATATCGCACGCAACCCACTCCCTATTATAAGAAATAACTTTAATCTGGCCACATTATGTATAATTTAAAAAATGTGTTTGCTTATTGTAATAAAATTTTATTTCAATGTTACTCTTCTATTTAATTAACCAATTAGCCTGCTTAGTGTCTGCCCAAACAAAAACCCATACAGTTGCATAACTTAAATTAAGGATATTAACTAATATGCGAAAGGAAGAAAAAAATTTATGGTACTACCTATGGACCAACTTCCACCAGATTTAGAAGGTGCTGTCGATAGCTTTACAACACAAGTGGCTCATAAAATTTTAAGCTGGGCTGATTTAAGTCTAGAACTTAATTTTATTCAGACTTTAGCTAATAACCTATGCAACTTACCTCTTACCGATTTTTATGACCAAACAATTAAAGCAACTATAGAGCGCTTAGCCAACGTTATTGAAACAATTGCAGAATTTAAAATCCAACCAGAAAAAAAAGATAAAGTATCAGCAGAAAATATCCAGGATTTAGCTAAAGTAACCTCCCAAGTACTGGCTATATTAATTATCTTACACGATGCCTTACAGAACTCCCTCAATTGTTCAGCTTCGCCCTTCTACTTAACAATAAGTCACAATATAAAAGCTAAGTTATTTGAAAACCCAGTCATAAAAAAATGGATAAACGAATCTTTTCCCTTGTTTAACGACTTGGAACCTCACCTAACTAACATTCTAATCATGCCAAACGCGCCAAACCAACAGGACTTACGGCCGAAAAGTACACACGTACATTTTCCTGAAACAGCACCAGAGTTACTACAGTCCTTTGAAATACCCGCAAGAGCAGCTCGCGAAAGAGCGGCAGCCTTAAAAGCAAGTGCCGAATTTCTAAAAATTATTAAAGATGAAATAATAAGCAATGGTAAACAAGCTACTCCAGATACCCAACAGAAGATCAATAAGCTCTTAACTTTTTTTCTAGCAATCCTAGCCTGCGATCCCGATATCCAGACATTGCCAATAGTTTGCGAAACAGAGCCCCTAGAAGCACAAGAAAAAATACCTCTATGGGATAAATTACTAGTTCAAATAAATGAACTAATATCCTTTCTAACAAGAAATAAAATAAAGCATGAAGAGCTGATGAATTTCAATTTAAATTACAAGCCTCTAATTGAAACTACGATTAAGAACCTAATAACAAACAAACCCACTGAAACAAATGCACTAGCACTAAGACTTAGCTCATTTATAAAAAATGGAGAGCAGTACCTAACTAATAGTTTGTCACTTCCTAGCAGTGGTTTACCTCTACCTCCTAGCAGTGGTTTGCCTCTACCTCCGCCTCCACAAGAAAAATATAACCGTTCTGTGCTACCTATTCTTGCAAACACTGGAGTACCCTTAGCTCCTGCACCAATACTAACTACATCAGCTATGCACCATATCGGTATATTACCGTATGCTTGGCCATTACCAAGCACTAGCATCCTATCGGAAACAATAATTAATCCTCCAATGACAAAATCAATAGAAGAAAAAGGGTTAAACATCGTAAGAAAAAGACATCATTTTAGAGTATCGCCTTACTCTAGGGCCATGACGCCCCCCAAAATAAAAGGAGAAGAATTAACACTCGACTTATTAGAAAATATATTAAACTATATTGATAGCTTACCAGAAAGCTATCCGCACTCATCTATTCCACATGATATACAAGATAGCCTTTTAGAAGTATTAAGAAAACTAACTCCGCTTACAGAACAGACCCTATTTAAATTATTTTCAGAAAAACTCCTGTACTTAATAACAATCTATAATGTACTAGCAACGAACAACACAATATTCGATCGTCAGATAATAAAACAAATTGAAGTATTATGTAAAATTTTGCAAAATTTCTTTGCCACAAGTGTCTTACACAAATTACAACTCAATAATTGCTTTCAAACTCCTAGCAGTGGCTTGCCTTTACCTCCACCTCCTAGCAGTGGCTTGCCTTTACCTCCACCCCCTAACAGTGGCTTGCCTTTACCTCCACCTCCTAGCAGTGGCTTGCCTTTACCTCTACCTCCTAGCAGTGGCTTGCCTTTACCTCCACCTCCTAGCAGTGGCTTGCCTTTACCTCCACCCCCTAACAGTGGCTTGCCTTTACC
>JBDKGC010000069.1:0-10365 GCA_039798385.1 Bacillota bacterium | reverse complement strand
GTACAATATAGCTCGCCTAGCACGTTACGCTTAGAATCTTTACGTCTCTTTATATATTTACTAAATTTTTTATTGGTTAAATTATCAACCATCACGGATCCCGCAGCAACTCCAATTGTTGCTGAGTTAAAAAAAATCTTAGCCGAAACAGAAACAAACTACGAAAAAATTTCACAGAAGTAACGGAGGAAAAAAATGACTTATTATAATAGAGGATACTATGATCGACTCGCACAACACCTTGATCACTTATTAAGAATTAATGCTAAAAATTCGATTCCTACTTCTAAAGATACACTTGAAAACCTTGTTCAAAAAATTAATTCTTACTTAACAAACTTTCACGCAAAGTTGCACAACATTTTATATAATAATGAACCAGACACCGCTCAAGTATGGCTCAATCTTGCAACTGAGTTTATAAAAAATGACCTGGCTAATATCCCCTTAAAATTAGGAACCCTAAAAAAAAGTAAAGGAGTTTAGAACTTTATGTTTTGTGAGCTATGTTATAATCCATATCTGTGGACTAATTCAGGTCTAATACCTCAGGAAAATCCTAACCCCTTATTACATGCCTTAAAACAGATTTATATGGCCCGTTCTTCTGGTGGGAGTAAAGCTGAATTTTTAAATACAGCACTTACAGAAATAAAGCAAGAAAACTGGAATAGAATTTTACCAGACTCTAAACAGGAACAAACTTTAATATCGTTGTTAGAAGATATAAACAAAAAAATTAAACTAACTCATTTTAATGAATATGTCGGTGAACTTCCTGAAATTGTTGGAATTTTAGCGCCTTCCGATGTGCAAGAACTTGGGTGGAGCTTAGAGGACAAACTACGAAGTTTAAATAATATGAAAAGTAAACTTGCCCTTACTTTAGCCGACCTAATTGATAAAATTCAAAAAACCTTTGATACTTTTTTAAAAGGAGCTATTGATAACAACTTCGATTTTTTGATGATGATGCGTAGAAATATCTATATTTTAAAATATCTATATCAAAAACTAGCTACTTCAAAAAGCCCAGGAGTAGAACCCTTATTAAAAAAACTGGGGCTCTTAATGCAAAGCCAGATAGCAACCTTTAAAAAAATAGTAGGCGACGACATCGTTGAAGAACTAGAGTAGGAGGAAGATTAAAAATGCAATATACAAATTATCATGAGCAACCAGTTTGGCTTTTTACAAACGCTTTTTCTAAGTCCACAAAACAGTCAGCTCAAGCTAAATCTGATTTGCTAAAAAATAAATATAATGCTTTCTTAAAAAAATTCCATGGAATCACCCATGCTATCTTAGCAAACAAGCAACAAGAATCCACTAATACTTGGATAAATCTTGCCAAGGATTTTATAGATGGAGATTATCTTAGTATACCTTTAGATTTAATTCGACTAGAACCAGAGAGAAGAAGAGCAGAACTTGAATTAAGTATTAAAACTTATCCAGATCTATACTCTAAAGAGGCTATTCAGGATTATAATAACAATATCCATGCCGCTGATTTACTAAAAAAGAAAGTCGAAGCTTTATATCAGAAAAAATAACTTTTAATATCTAACTATATTTATTGTTCGTAGCTATACTAATTTCTTTATTGCGATGTTGAATAACGGCATCCCGGACTAAACTACCAGATCACTTATCACTTGGCGGCATTTGAGTGCTATAAAGCATCACCACTGTCACCAACGCTTCCGGCATATACCCAGCGATCCAAATCTCTTTATCACAACTATAGACTAATACTACAAACAAAAGTAGCTAGTCACACATACCAATACATTAGAACCAAATTTACAAGTAAAGGAGCTTCATAATAGAATGTATCCTAATGTATACTATAATCCCAATCTTTGGACCAACTCTTTTATATTACCAGCCACAAAACTTAAACCTGGAAATAAAGGATTAAAACAAATTTTAAAATTAATGAATGACTCGGATAGTGAGCAATATAGTTATGATCCTCTACCAGACCTTTATACAATAAATAATGCAGATTGGAATAAAATACAATCAAATTCACTCTTTGAAAAAAAGGTTGTACAATTATTAAATGCACTAATAAACAAAGAAAACAATACAGATCTCGGTCATTCTTTTAACTATAGTTATTATAATACAGAACCACTCCTTCTAAACCTGCTGTTTGTTTTACAAAATAAATATAATACTATAACAAATAAAAAAAGTAGCTTAGCAATTACATTGGCAAGCCTACTTAAAATACTTGCTAAAATATTTGACGCTACTATTTATAGCATAATTACAGACCTTACTTCAAAATATACAACATCTAGTAGTCAACGCGATGAATCATTGTATGCGTTTTTTTATATATTAAAATATTTACTACTAAAATTACAAGCAGCAAAAGACCCCGCCCTAACCGCTACTATTGCTAAGTTACAAGAGATACTACATCAAACAGAAACTACTTGTTCGAAAATTCCTTCTCTAACATACTGCAACAAATAAAGGAGGCTTTAAAAATGTATTTTTATGATAAGAATTATTATCAAGCCCAACCGGGGTACTTATCATCACCAACTCTAAATCCGTTGCTAACAATCAATGCTCCTAAACCAGCTGTTACACGTGCAGCCCTTATTCAAAAAATAACTACTTTTCTAAATAAATTTCATACGAACTTGCACAATATCTTATATAATAATGACCCAGAAAAGACTAAAGTTTGGGTAGATTTAGCAAATGATTTAATAACAAATGACCTTGCTAGTATCCCCTTACAATTAGTTTAGACTAAAAAAATTACAAGTAAAGGAGTTTTCTAGATTCATGTACCGACATTTCCAAGCATCATTTAATCCATATCTATGGACAAATTCGGGTTTAATTCCTAAAGAAGAGAGTAACCCCTTGTTACAAGCATTAACTCGTATCAAAGATAACCTACTGTTAAACCCTACGCAAGCTCGCCTTTTAAATACCGCGCTAACTGAACTACAACAAGAAAATTGGAATACTATTCGACCAAATTCAAGCAATGAACAAGCAAATCTTATTTTAATGGATAAAATAGCTTCTAATATTGACTACGAACACGATGATGATGAATATGTAGGTGATCAGCCATATGTTGGCATGTTAGGAATGACAGATTTGCAAGAACTGCAATGGGGTTTAGAGAATAAACTAAAAGGTTTAATTAATAAAAAAAGCAAACTGGCATTGGCGTTAACAAATTTAATTGAAAAAATAAAAAAAACCTTTGACGCTATGCTATTCGGTGTTTCAACTTATAATGAATGGTTAATGTTGCGTAAAAACATCTACATTGCAAAATATTTATATGAAAAAATAAAAGATATCCATGATCCAAAAGTACAACCTCTTGCAATAAAGTTGTATCAATTATTACAAAAAGCAATCTCAAATTTTATAACATTAGCACCAGATATCACCATGGTTCAAGAAAATATTTACTAGAAAGGAGTTTATAAAAAATGTATTTTCAAAACAAGTACCCTCAATATCAACAACCAGTTTCGTGGAAACCTACGTTTGATAATTCTGTGTTTAAGATAAGCGCTACAAAACAAACAGTACAAGCTAAAGTTAACGCACTAGAGGAAAAAAACAACAATTTCACAAAGAAAATTCATAAAGTTACACATGATATTTTATTTAACAAAAAAAAAGAAATATCGCAAGTATGGGTAGACCTTGCTAAAGAATTTATAAAAGACGGTTATCTTAACTTACCGCTCGAGTTAATGGTACTTAGACCTGAGCAATTAAGAGCGGAATTCGAACAAACTAAAGCAAAATACCCTGACTATTATTCTCCAAGCAGTCTAAAAGACAATGAAGCAAGGATTCAACAAGCTACTTTACTAAAACAAAAAGCTAAAGCTCTATTAAACAATTAAGTTTTATTTTTCTTAAAGTGTTTTTAACGAAGGCGATCGTAAACTTCATAAATGGCGATCTCCTTAAACTATAAAGTTTGTCTATCCAAATTGTCTTATTTCTCGACCGCGATGGGCCTCTTCCATAATTGAACGAAATATATGCCTTGACCGAACGGCATCCCGGACTAAACTACCAGACCATTTATCACTGGGCGGCATTTGGGTACTATATAGCATCACGACCGTCACCAACGCTTCCGGCGTATACCCAGCGATCCAAATCTCTTTATCACAATTAGTACTACCTGTTTTTACAGCTACGTGACGTCCATCTCCAAGCTGTGCCTCTTTAGCCGTACCACGCCTTGCCACGCCTTGCAATAACTTAGTCATCTCTTTTACCGTACGTTCTGAAAAGATTGCTTTTCTTTTATAGTTTTTATTAGGCAGAATCTCTTTGTTTTCAACATATACATGGTGCACAGCATGTACTTCTGTAAAAATTCCTTGGTTAGCAAAGACTGTATAGGCTTGAGCTAAAAGGAGTGGCGAGGCACCACCTTGTATCTCTTGAAATCCACCAATTCCTAAAGCCGCAGGTGAATTAATATCCTTTCCTTTAAAGACCAAACCTAGTTCCTTGCCATAACGCATGGCTTCCTCTACACCTACCTTGTGACGCAAGGTCCACATCGCTGCCATATTCCAAGACTGTTCAATTGCCTCCGAAAGTGGAATCCATCCATGTGGTGGATTATTACCCCAATTACGTGGACGTACGCCTACATATTGCGCGACATCGACATCATTGACCAAAGTATCAGAGGAGGCATTACAGTTTTCGATATAAGGGGCATACACTGTTAATGGCTTAATAGATGACCCTGTCGGCTTAATAACTTGAAATGCTTCATTTTTTTTCATCAATGAAAATTCTGCACCTCCACCAACCGCACAAATTAAACCAGTTTTAGCATCTAAAGTAATTGATCCCCCTGAGATAGAATCGCCGGCTAGATGCTTGTCTAGCTCAGCACACGTCCGTTTCTGCACCGCTAAATCCAAACCCGTCTTTATTCTATAATTTCCTTTTTCTAAATCCTGTTTGGTAATTCCATAATCTCTTTTTAATTCTTCTAAAACCATATGTTTATACGCAAGTAACGCCGGTTCTTGATTGTCTAGTTGACGAGCATCCTGTCGCCACGCTGGATTAGCTACTAATTTTTCCTGAGTTGCTGTTTGTTGCTCACTTTTAGTAATTAATTTACGTGGTGATTCAGCCATTACCTTTAATACAACATCACGCCTTTTTTTAGCAGCATCACGATTCTTAGTGATTAAAGGACAGTAATCATGTGTTCCCTTCAAAAGACCCACGACAGTCGCAACTTCCGCTGGTGTTAACTTCTCTTTTGATACATCCTTGCGACATAAGAGACGGACTGCTACCTTAACCCCACGGGTATGGGGCAAAAATGAAATATCATTAAAGTAAGCATTTAAAATTTGTGCTTTATCTAACTCACGTTCGATATGTAATGCCGCCGCTATCTGTCTTAACTTGCGGTCATAGGTCCGTTCATGACTGTTTAAGACCACATTCGCAAGTTGCATAGTTAGGGTACTACCCCCTTGTTTCCGTTCCCCATGAAGTAAATTTACGACAGCAGATCGAACAAAACTTGCAATATTAAAACCTGGATGCTTAGTAAAGCCGCCATCCTCAACACTAATTAAAGTATCAACTAGAAGCGGATTGTTTGCTGTCAACTCTTCTAACGTGATGGACTCGTATAGCATCCCATCAAGCCTAGCAATCGATTTGCCTTTGCTATCTTCTAAATAAGAACCTATGCAACCATTTTTCAACATTGTTAAATCAAGTGTTTCACCATACGCCAATATTAAACTTACTAAACAAACAAAAGTAAGTAAGGTAACGCCAAGAACTGCAAATAACCATCGCAAAGTAAAAAAACATTTTATACCTTGCTTAAGCCCACTATTAAAATAAAGTGGCTCATCTTTATTGTTTTCTTTTTTTTTAAATATTTTTTTTATTTTAATCAACAAAAGTCATATTCACCCGCGCAACAAAAGAATCTATCTTTATTAAAAGATAATATATTTTTCTGTACTCCGCAAGGCTAAAATAAAACAAAGCTGGTCATTATAACCAGCAACTTTTAAGTGTTTTGTTGAACTTGTTATTTGTTTTTATTTTTTTAAAAAGTATTACTGCCTTCCTTTTGCTTTAATCGTTTAATACGACAAGTCAAAATTTTTAGCCGATGCTTTAATTCCTCACGCCACTTATCATCTTTTAAAATCCTTGATAAGCTTAAGAGCGCCAAGGAATGATCTACCTGTGCTTGAAAAAGTTGATATAAATCATCTTCACTGGTAAAGGAGATGCACTCTTCGCTCCATTCCTCAAGCATTTCATCGGTGATTTCTGCACAAAAGATTACTTCATCGACCTCATCCTCAAGAGCAAAATCAAGCACTAACTCAAATTCATCTAGTATTGCTGGATGCACTTTCAGCGCACAACAAACCGGGCAATATAGCAACGGGACAGAGTATACTGTTACACCTTTTTTGCTGATCTGGCCGATATAACCAAGCATAGTTGCCCCGCAACAATAACTCAAACTAACACACCTCCATTTGACCAATACCCTGTGAAGAATAGTTTTAATATTTTTAATGGACTAGTTAACCTTTAAAGTACCTATAAGTAGGCTATCCAGCACCTATATCACTATACATATGCCCCTCTTTTAACAGTGATGACTCTTTCATTAAAAAAAATTAACTTAGCTTGGGATATGCCACCTTGGGTAGCTTGCGGTGACCTTTATTTCACCCACCTAAACCTTTCCAAACTTTTTTCATTGCTAGTTTTAGTGTTCATTGGCCAGCTTATATATGAGACAACGCTATACGTCGCCCAAACTATCTTGTCCGAAAACGGGCAATTATGGTATGATATATTAATTAAATAATTCCAGGAGGAAAATAATGACAAGTCGTCAGCAGATTAAAAAAACGGCTAAAAATTTAGTCTCTAGGAACTTAGGTTTAGCCATCCTTTCAACCTTAACCCTCGTTCTATTTTATACCATCATTAGATCACTGAACCCACCATTACTAAATTACACAACCACAACGGTCCATCACAGTTTGACATCAGACATCCCTCGAGCAGGTTATCATTATACATTCAGCTTATTACCTTTGCTTTTATATATTCTTAGCGGTCCTATTAAAATAGGGATTTACAATGTTTTCTTGAAGTTCACAAAAGATGATGCTGATGTGTCATTTAAAAGTGTTTTTTCTTTTTTTGGTAATGGCTCCCTGTTTTTTCTAAGTTTAAGTTGGTATATTGTGTACTCATTATTACTCTTTCTTTGGTCATTACTGCTTGTTATTCCTGGTATTATAAAAACTTATTCTTACGCTATGGCACCTTACTTATTAATAGAAAATACAAAACTCGGTGTATTAGAAGCCATTACTAAGAGCAGACGAATTATGCAAGGCCGAAAATTTGATCTGTTTATCTTAGATTTAAGTTTTATTGGCTGGTATCTATTGTGTGTTCCCACTCTGGGTCTAGCTTATTTTTGGGTTTGGCCCTATCATCAGACATCGCGCGCGTTATTTTATAAAAGCTTAGTTGCTGAAAAAGATAATACGCTCACTATTACCAACTAAAGAGTACTTACTTTCACTTTCGGAGGTAACAAAGATGAGTCGTACACAACTTAAGAGATCTGCTAAAACTTTACTCTCTAAAAACTTAGGCCTAGCGCTCATGTTGACTGTAATATTTTTCTTGTATGACGAAGTTCTTAAGTGGTTGTTTAGTTCAATCAATTATGGCATACAACTACCACACTGTCCGTACAATTTTTTATCAAATACCAATTTTTCTTATGCTTATAACTTTAATTCTCTTGCTACCATACTAAATATTATAATTGCAGGCCCAATTCTTTTGGGCATTTACAATGTGTTCTTTACCTTTACACCAAATGAAAATCCAAAGTTCCAAAGTATGTCCTCTTTTTTTGCCGACAGCTCACGTTTCTTTACAAGCTTTGCCTGGTATATCGTATCTTCAGTATTAATCCTTCTCTGGTCACTTCTCTTCTTTATCCCTGGTATTGTAAAAGCTTACTCTTATGCGCTAGCTCCGTACCTAATAGTTGATGACAAACAGCTCGGGGCATTAGAG
The DNA here is from genome assembly GCA_039798385.1 of Bacillota bacterium. Lineage (GTDB taxonomy): Bacteria > Bacillota > Bacilli > Thermoactinomycetales > Thermoactinomycetaceae > JBDKGC01. The sequence continues at coordinate 2,229 of JBDKGC010000069.1, read as the reverse complement.
GCTATTGCAAAAAGCAAAGAACTTATGCATGGTAAAAAAGGTAGTTTGTTTTTACTTGATTTAAGTTTTCTTGGTTGGTATCTCTTATGCCTTCCGACTATAGGTCTAGCTCTTTTTTGGGTCTGGCCATATCATAAATTGTCAAAAATTTTATTTTATAAAGATCTACTTGCCAATAAAAGTACTACCTTATCACTTAAATAGGAGTTCGTATTTTGATCAAAACAGCACTTTATCAACTTTGGCGACCAAAGACCTTACAAGAGATAGTTGGCCAGCGTTCTGTAGTACAAACACTACAGAACGCTTTAAAGCTACGCCGCCTGGTGCAAGCTTATTTATTTAGTGGTCCCCGGGGAAGCGGTAAAACTAGTATTTCTAGAATTCTCGCCAAAGCAGTTAACTGCCAGAGTAACGATCAAGCTAAACCTTGCAATCAGTGTTCCAATTGCCTAAGTATTAACAAAGGTAATTGGGTAGATATTTTAGAAATAGATGCCGCGTCTCATCGCGGTGTCGATGATGTGCGTGCTCTGCGTGACAAAGCAGCCTTTGTACCTACTAAGGGTTTATATAAGGTTTATATCATCGATGAAGCACATATGTTGACTACAGAAGCTGCCAATGCACTGCTTAAAATACTAGAAGAACCACCGGCCTATGTGCTTTTTATCTTAGCCACGACCGAATTACATAAAATTCCGGCCACCATAGCTTCCCGCTGTCAAACCTTCTCGTTTAAGCGCCTAAACATCTCAGAAATAGTAGCCCGTTTAACTGAAATTGTCGCTTCAAAGGACATAGCTGCTCCAGCTGATGCCTTGCAAATTATTGCTGAGCATGCTGAGGGTAGTCTGCGAGATGCTATCGGTCTTTTAGAACAAGCCTTGATCTTCAGTAATTATAAATTAGATCAAGAAAAAACAATGGAATTATTAGGTCTATTGACTAAAACTGCCAGCACTAACATCATACAGGCCTTAATAAAACATGATTTAAAAGAAGTATTAACCTTATTACAGGCTCAAATGACTACGCAAGGCGCTTTGCCTGAAAAAATATTACAAAGCTTAATTTCTACAGCTAAAACTCTTCTTTACGAGCAACTTACAACTGGAGTCGAGATCTTTCCACGCAATAAACTGCTTTATATCTTAAAAAATTTACTTGTTTTTGAAGCCAAGTTACGCCTTACAACACATCCCGAGATAATGTTAGAAGTTTTATTATTAGGCTTGCATCAGGAAGAAAATCATCAAACCATCGAGCTACAAACACTAAAAGAACGGCTTGACAATATAGAAAAACAATCTAAAAACAAAGCTGAAACAACTTGGCTGGACAAAAGATCTCTCCCAAAAAAAGTACCCTTATCACCTCTACCAGCAGAAACTAATCTAAATGACCTTTACCAAACTACAAAAAAAGTCTGGCCTAAGATACTACAAAGCATAAAAAAAGAGCGTATAACTGTTCATGCGTGGCTAATAGCAGGAGACGTGGTTGCCGTAACTGCTTCAAATATAATCGTTGCCTATAAAAGTAAAATACACTGTGAAACTATTATGAAACCAACTAACCAAGAACTAGTCGAACAAACAGTTGAAAAATTTTTAGGAGAAAAAAAAGTACTTCATGCAGTTATGTGGAGTGACTGGAAGAACATTAAAGATAACTATTTAGTCCCTAGCTCCGCCTCCACTCCTCCTCAAAACGTCTCCTCATTGGAAAAAGCTATCTCAATTTTTGGAGAAAAAATCGTTCGCACAAAAAAGTAGCCCTTTTAAGACAGGTTTAAACTGCTTAAAAAGGCGATAGATTCCTAAGCGTTACTAATGCTTACCACCAGGAACCGTTTGGATTAGGACCACAACTCGGTTGGGGAGCGTCTTGTGCTGCATACGAATTGCTGTGCAATGTGTTAGGATAAGGAGACCAACCGCCTGGACAAGGTGTACACCCTTCAGGTCGATGACATACCCATGCTGGATCTGGTCCACAGGAACTACATGGGGTACGAGGACAGAAACCATCACTCGTTAAAGGTAAATCACCAAAAGCTTGGTTGTGAAAGTGGGGGTGCATCCAACCAAATGAACCATAATGCATATCTTACAAACCTCCTTAAGATGTTTTTATTTATTTGCTACAAAGTATAGTATGCTTGCAAATAAATATTTATTCATTTAGTTTTTGTTTTTAGCTTCATTATTAAGTTAAGTTATATTA
>JBDKGC010000068.1:0-5521 GCA_039798385.1 Bacillota bacterium | reverse complement strand
AAATCACACCACAAAAAACAGTTAAAATTGAAGATGTTGGATAAATAAAGATACAACTAAGAAGCAATGAGAGATACCTATTGCTTCTTAGTTTATTTGTTTATAAATATTTATTTTCTAATCTATTTTTCTAGATAAACACCTCTGCTTTTGGTTTAAATTAAGTTATATTAGCAGCAGCGGGCGTTACTACTCTTTTTTTCTGAAAAGGATTTGATTTCTTTGGTACGCCGCGCTTTATTCTTGTCCTATTAACAACAACTGGATCAGCAGCACTAGCTTGACTAGTGCTCATCCCTAAAGCTACCGGACTAAAACACGTACTAAGAGCTGGAGCTGCATCTTCCTCGCCACGTTTGCGTTTTTTAGGTTTTTTTGTTTTAACGCTAGCACTGTGTACATCACCACTTGTAGCAACACCTAAAGCACATGTGCCTAAGGTCCCTTTGGTACTAGTACCACACACCGGCGTCAAACTGCTTGTCCGCTCTAGCTGCGCACCCTCATTAGCGACAATAGCTTCTACACTAGATTTAAGTAAAACAGAAGATTCCCACGAAAGTGGACCTAAAACTTCGCTAATCTTTTCACGCATCTGGGCAAACAATACTTTCTCAAGCGACGGCTTTGATGCTGGCTTTTCTCGCACCAGGCTCTTTGCTAGTTCTTTTAACATAGCTTCAGAATCATCAGTTAAATCTTTGCCAACACCTTGCTGACAAGCTTTGTACAATTCAGCATAAAGCGCTTCGGCGCACCCATGTAGCTCTGGTGACAAACCAGTTTTTTCTTGAACAGCTTGAAAATCTGCTCCTTGAACGGCAGTGACAAAGTTACAGGAGATGAGACCGCCGAGTCCAATAATTCCAAAACGAATAGCTCTATAGTTCAAGATAATTTCCCCTCTCTTACTTTTGAAAAACGTTTTTTATTTTAACAAGAAAGGGTTCTTAAATCAAGCAGCACCAGCTTCAATTTAGTACCAATTAGGTAATGACGAAAGAGTTACCTCTGGAATTTTAGCTAAACAAGGCACTACATTTTTACCCCAAACTTTAGTAACTTCTGGTGCTAAATCCACAAAATTTTTAATTTTAAGTACCGCTGCAATAAACTTATCCATATAAGGTCTTAGCGAGGCATTAGGTAATGTACAAAGTTTTAACGCGATCTGTTTCAGCAGCTCTTTTAATTCCGGTGAAAGTTCATATTCAGCAAATCCTTGTACATGTGTCATGTCATGATAAAACTCACTTAAAGCATGATTAATTACTAGCGCAGCATCCGAAGTTAACTGATCGTTAGGACTTAAAATCGCAGCAGCATCCGCCTCTTTTAAAAATTCAAGAAAAGATCGGAGTAAAGAAGCGTCCTTTATTCGCCCACCTAACGATATCGTGCCCATATGATTTAGCAACTCAAGAGGCGCCAGCTTTTCGAAAGAAGTTATAGGCACTACTGTTACACCTGTTTTAACCGGTGGTGGCGTAAAGGGTGGCAAACTTGCCGCCGTAATAGCCGGTGCATTAAGAGCAAAACTAACCAGTTTTTCTCGCACAAGATTATATTGATCTAATAACCCTTGGACTGCTTGATCAACTACCCAGCCAGTTTTTTTAGCATCTGGGGTCCGGGTGTTATCCACTAAAGTATATAAGTAAGCCATAAGTAAACTTATGTAACGAAACTTATCTTTTTCAGCAAGCTGACCAATTTGGTTTATATTGTCTAACATTTTCTGTGCCTGTGCTTTACTCTCAGTAAGATTAAATCCACTCCAGTTTCTATACCATTCATCTAAAACAGCCGCAGAAAGTTGCGGAACGGCACTTATTTGTAACCAATGATACATCTTTTTATGCTCTCCTTTTAAAAACACTTTTACTTACCTTATTATCACTACCATATGCCTTAGCATAAAATTTGGCATAGAACGGCTGCGGATTTTTAGAGCAATCTAGGGTTTTGTTTATGATAGATTGCCGCGGCCTCCGGCCTCGCAATGACAAAATAATGCTTCAGCCTCGCAATGACAAAATAATGTTTCAGCCTCGCAATGACAAAACTGGGCCACAACCTCGAAAAATAAAACTAGGCCCCAGCTAATTGACAAATAAATCGCATCCGTATTACAATAAAAATATAATAAGCCGAAGTGGCGGAATAGGCAGACGCGCGCGACTCAAAATCGCGTTCCGTTCTCGGAGTGTGGGTTCGACTCCCACCTTCGGCACCAATCATTATTCTTACTTAATTTTATTTCTCAACGAGGCACATGTTATGACCATGATTACAGACATCACCATTGTTGGTGGAGGCCCTGTTGGGTTATTTGCGGCGTATTGTGCTGGAATGCGTGGGCTTAGTGTTTCCCTTTTTGAAACACTTCCTTATGTAGGTGGACAGCTCGCTACCCTATACCCTGATAAATATATTTATGATATAGCTGGCATTCCTAAAATAAAAGCTCTAGATCTAATAAAACAGCTGCAAGAACAATGCTCTTCTTTTCCGATTAACTTCTACCTAAACGACCAAGTCTTGGACTTATGTAACCAGACCGACCATTTACAGCTAAAAACCACTAGTGGCTTTTATTTAACCAAAGCACTTATTATCGCTGCTGGCTGCGGAGCTTTTAAGCCCAAAACACTAGCACTCGAAGAAGCCCCAGCATATGATTATAAGGGCTTATTTTATACCGTAAAAAATAAAAACGACTTTAAAGATAAAAATGTATTAATTGCCGGTGGTGGTGATTCTGCTTTAGACTGGCTCTTAACACTTGAACCCCTTGCAAAAACAACCACGTTAATTCATCGCCGCGATTGTTTCCGAGCCCAAGCACATTTAGTAAATCAAGCAAAAGCAACATCTGCCAATATTTTAACCCCTTACCACATTACACGACTAAAAGGATCACCTTTAAATAATGTAATTATTAAAAATTTAAAGGATGAAGCAACAATGGACTTAGCAGTCGACAAGGTCCTGGTCAATTATGGCTTTAAATCACTGCTGGGTCCCTTAAAAAACTGGTCTTTAGAGCTAGATGGTCCACGTATTAAAGTAAATGCCAGTTTTGAGACTAACCTCCCACGTGTTTATGCCATCGGCGACGTGGCGGTTTATCCTGGTAAACTGCGATTAATAACCATTGGTTTTGGCGAGGCACCCATTGCTATTGGTAATATAGCTAAACGGCTCGGTTATAAACAGACTCCACTACACTCTACCGCTTTGGGATAAAGGCCGCTTCATCAAAATAGACAAAATCAACATTAATGTTATATAGTAGTACTTCTTTTCGGCTTTTGTCCTCCCTAATAACAATAAAATCACGGCCAACAGCGGCTAACGTACCAATAAAGATTTTATCCCGCCATTCAGCACTCCCGTCGTAAGTGGTATACACGGTTACTTTTTTACCAACATTAGCCTGCATAAAATCTTCCGAAAAGATACGTGTCTCCTTCTGGGAAGAAAATAGATTATCAACATCATCGGTATAATTGAGGTGCATAATAGGCTAGCCTCCTTCCTAAACTGAATATATACTAGGACAATTTTTTTGGGTTGGCTTATAAAAACAATGATTTTTATACTTCCCACTAAATTGCTGGCCAAACCAATTTTTCTTACAGGTCTTGACAGGTCGATAAAACCACAAGGCATAGGTGGCAGGGTAATAACGCTGGCCTGCTAACACCCTTTTAGCTAGTTTAATATCTTGCGTCCGAGCCTGTTGGTAAAAATACGGTTTCTTTGTTGCTTCAAACCCGCCAGGTGACTGAAAAACCATCTGCTCAATCGTAGTAATATCTCTAAAGTCTAAACATTCCGCCAATACGCGATTTACGCCTGTGTTCCCCACCATCAGCATTCCTTCTTGTCCGTCACCCTCAGCTTCAGCGCGCATTAATCTTGCTAACAATTTTGTCTGCTCAGGTGTCGTCTTAATAACCACCTTAAGATCACCTCCAGTTTATCTATATGCAAAAACCAACCAAACTTGTTGCTTTTAGCTTTGGTTGGTTAATTATAAATAAACTTTGTGGTTTATATTAATTCTGCAGGAGTAAACCAGAGTGCAATCTCACGCGCCGCACTCTCTACTGAATCCGAACCATGAACTAAGTTCTCATCGATAGAATTTGCAAAATCGCCTCTTAAACTTCCAGGCAAGGCCTGAGTGGGGTTCGTTGCACCCATAAGTGTCCGAACAGCAGCAACAACATCAGAGCCGGTCCATACCGTGGCTAGCACTGGGCCCGAGGTAATAAACTTTACTAAATCAGGAAAAAAAGGTTTCGTTACATGTTCTTGATAATGTTTTTCTGCTAATTCCCGCGACACAGTAATTAGTTTTGCTCCCTGCAAAAGGTAGCCTTTTCTTTCTAACCGGTCAATAACTTTTCCAGCTAATCCCCGTTTTATGCCATCTGGTTTTACCATCACAAATGTTCTTTGCATAAAACCTACCTCCTATTATTTATAACGCTAAAAATTGAAAAGATCTTTACTTATTTTGTGAAGTTTATGAACTGTATTCGCAAAACTATGCTGCAAGAACGACTTTGGCGTAAGTTTTCGTCCTGGATTAGACATACAATATTCCTTCCGCAAAACATCTTCGACCGCCTTAAGCAACTCACAAGCATCAGGGTAACGCCGCGTTAAACTAACCTCACATGCACGATCAATCACCGCGCTTAAATTACTACGCATTCCAAGGCGCAGCTGTTTGAAGACTGGCTTTACTATTTTAACACATTTAAGCCGTGAAGTACTAAGTTCTTTTTGGCCTATAATTTTAGAAAAAATCTTTCCCAAAGCAAATACATCAGCTACTTGTCCCTCAGCCTTGGTTAAACCTGGTGGCGACCATAAACTAGTAAGTCCAAAATCAACCACCCGCACATAACCATCGGCAGTTAATAAAATATTTTGAGTATTAATATTACCATGCACAAAGCCCATCGCATGAGCGGCCGCCAGCCCTTGACAAAGCTGCAAAATAATAGCAGCCGCCTCAATTAACAAGCACCCATCATTAAAACAAGCGAGCACTTGCTTTAAATTAAGACTATCTACCCACTCAAACACTAAAAAATAACGTTCATCACCTACTCCAAAATCAAAAACAGGAATTAAAAAGCCCTTGCCCATGCGCTTGCTAAATAAAATTTGCTGTTGACCATAGCTAATAAACTTTTGTTCATGAAGATTATTACGCGAAATGGTTTTAATAGCCACCAAGCGATCCTTATGTACGTCCCGTGCTTTGTATAAAGATGTAAGCTCCTTGTTAGCGATCCGCTCAATTAATTGATAGCGACCTTTAAGTAGTTTTTTTGAAATATCCATTTTAATAAAACTACCTTTCCTAGAATACTTCAATTGCTAGAATAATCATTTACCTCTAGCCTACTTATATTATAACAAAACACGTCCATAACAGTCTTCTATACTTTATTGTGTTTTTTCTATTAAAATCATACATATATGGATCATGTTGACA
>JBDKGC010000067.1:0-5457 GCA_039798385.1 Bacillota bacterium | reverse complement strand
GATTAAGTCTGTTTATGCAAATAAATTTTCTGTTTGTTTATGGTGCTAGCTTCTTTATGTAAGGCATAAAGTAAAATAAAAAGTAGGCTTTAGGAAGGATAGTCCTGTGCAAAAATTTTTTCGTTCTTTGTGGTGTTCTTTTATACTCTTAGTTTTAGCGGTAGGCTGTACTAAGGATAGTGATGATGTTATCAAAGAATTAAGTTATCGAAAAGAACATTTAAAATCATATCATGCTCAAGGTGAGCTGTCTTTATATACCGGTAAACATCCGCTTGTTTATATGGTAGAGGTTAAGTATAAGCCCCCTTGCTTTTGCCGTGTGCTACTAAAAAACAAAACTGAAGATATAACGCAGATTTTGTTAAGGAATAAAGAACGTTCTTATTTAATCGCGCCCCAATTAGGAAAATGTTTTGCTTTTGAAAAAGATTGGTCAGCTAAGCCGGGACAGTTATACTTATATCAAGAAATTATAGCTAGCGTTATTAATGACCATAATGCAAATATTATACATAATAAGGACGGTGGTTATAAAGTAACTATACAGCCTAATTTTTATAATCCCCATAAAGAGGGATATATGGTAATTTATTTTAACAAAGATTTATACCCTAAATTAATAGAAGTTTTTGAGAAGCAGGGTTATGACCAGCTTTTATTATCAAGAATGAAATTTAATAATTTTAAAAATGACGTTCAATGCCATGAAAATGACTTTAAACTATGTGAAGAGAAAAGTAATGGTTAATGAAAGCTTACTGCAGTTTGTGGTATACTGCTTATAAAGCTTTTTTAAATAAACTAGCCTAAAATTAATATGATTTGGAGCTGAACAATATGCTAAGAAATTTTTTGCCCAATTTGTATTTGGGATCTATTTATCAATTACAAGCTAATAAATTAAAACAAAAGGGTATAGATACTATATTAATAGATTTAGATAATACTTTGGTGACGCATGTAGCTGAGGTTCCAGAGCCTGCTCTTTCAACATGGATAGTAAAGATGAAGGCTGCCGGGTTTAAAATGATTATTATCTCTAATAATACGAAACGGCGGGTTTCGAGATGGGCTAATAAATTATGTTTACCATATATTCATTTAGCACGTAAGCCATTTCGATCCTCTTTTAAACAAGCCTTAGGAATTCTTAATTCTGCTCCGCATCAGGCGGCTGTTATGGGGGATCAGCTATGTACCGATATTTTGGGTGGGAACAGGATGATGCTCTTTACTATTTTAGTTAAGCCACTTTCTGCAACAGACAGTTGGCCGACTAGGTTAAACAGATATATAGAAAAAATTGTAGTGTCATATTTATTGCGTAAAACGAATAAGGTCAGTTAAATTTTGTTAATGTAGTACACGTCTTACGGAGTATACATCACGTACATTTTTAATTTGATCAACTACTTTATTTAATTGTGCAATATTGTTAATACCGATAGTAATATGAATTTTAGACATGCCAGCTTTGTTTTCACGGGCAATGACTGCTGTTAATCTAGCTTTCGTGCTGTCAAGAACTTGCAAGATATCGTTTAAAACATCTAACCGCTCTAACCCGCATATCTCTAGGTCAACATGGTAGATAGCTTTATTATCGCCACTCCAAACTACTGTGATTTTTCTGCTTTCATCCACGCCAAGCAGATTGGTGCAATCGGTGCGGTGAACAGTAATTCCACGTCCTTTAGTGATAAAACCGTTAATATCATCGCCTGGAACCGGATTACAACATTTGGATAGTTTAATCAGCACGTTTTCTATCCCAGGTACTTGGACTCCACAGTCTGTTTTCTTTAGAGGTGTAGAGGGTATATTGGCCATTAATTTGGTCGGAGTTGTTAAGGGTGTTTCTTCTGGCTGGAGAGTGAAGAGTATTTTTGAGATAATCTGTGTTCCAGAAATATTTCCATAGCAAAGTGCAATTAATAGTTCTTCTTCACTAGATAAATTAAAATGTGCAGCAATTTTGGTTAAATTTACTTTTTTCAAAGCAGCAAGGGTAATATTATGTTGTTTTGCTAGTTCAAAGAGAGTTTCTCGTCCTTTACTTACGACTTCTTCTTTACGCTGTTTTTTAAAAGCGGCACGAATGCGATTACGAGCTGCCCTGGTTTTAACTAATTTTAACCAATCTAGGCTTGGGCCATAGCTATGACGGGAAGTTATAACTTCTACAATATCTCCTGTTTTCAACGGTATATCTAATGCGGCTATTTTTCCGTTTATTTTGGCTCCGATGCAGCGATAACCTATTTCAGTGTGAATGCGAAAGGCAAAGTCAATAATTACCGACCCGACAGGGAGTTCAATAATTTCTCCCTTGGGTGTGAAAACAAACACAGAGTCAGAAAACCAGTCGATCATTAGGGATTCCACAAATTCTTTTGCGTCATGGGAGTCGTTTTGCAGTTCCATTAATTGTTTAACCCAAGGCATATTATCTTGTAACGTTTTACTCGTTCCATAATTTTGTTCTTTATAAGCCCAATGCGCCGCAATGCCATATTCGGCTGTTTTATGCATATCTAAGGTTCGAATCTGAAATTCAATGGGATCTAAATTGTTACCAAAAACTGTCGTATGAATGGATTGATACATATTTGGTTTGGGCATTGCAATATAATCTTTAAAGCGTCCCAAGACTGGTTTCCAAATTGTATGAACGATGCCTAAGACAGCATAACAGTCCCGAATTGAATGTAAAATAATGCGTACGGCATGTAGATCGTAGATCTCTTCAAAATCTTTTTGTTTCATTTTGCAGTAGATACTATAAATATGTTTGGGGCGCCCATCAATTGCAAAATATTTAATTTTAGTCTCTGTTAAATATTGTTCAATTTCCTGCATAATTTTTTGCATGTAAGCTTCTCTGTCCCGGCGTTTCTGATGCATTAAATTTACAATTCGATAATAAGCGGGTGGATCTATATAGCGAAAAGATAAATCTTCAAGTTCCCATTTTATTTTTGACATACCTAAGCGGTGGGCTAATGGCGCAAAAATTTGTAAGGTTTCTTTTGATTTTTCTACTTGTTTGTGTTCAGGCATATAGCATAAAGTACGCATATTGTGGAGACGATCAGCAAGCTTTATAATAACAACTTTTATATCCTTAGCCATAGCAACAAACATTTTACGGTAATTCTCCGCTTGGCGCTCTTCACTAGAAGTAAATTTTATGCGACGCGTTAATTTAGTAACACCGCATACTAAGCTAGCCACGGTAGGCCCAAATTTTGAACTTATTGTTTCTAAACTGATTTCTGTATCCTCTACCACGTCATGTAATAAGACAGCAATTAACATCTCTAGGTCAGGTTGTATATCCGTTAAAATAATGGCTACTTCAAGGGGATGAATAATATATGGTTCACCAGATTTTCGAAATTGACCCTCGTGAGCATTTTTTGCAAAGAGATAAGCTGATGTTAATTTTTTTAAATCCTCTTTGCTTAGATAACTAGATATTTTGCTAAATAAATTTTTTAAAAGCATAATACCTCCTGTGTAGTTAAAGCGAGAGATTTTTATAAGGGATTGATAAGCGGTCTAATAATTTTTTTTCGCGGTTTTGACAGGTACATAGTAAGATTTGGTGCTTTTTTGATAAATTAAAAATTGCTAACAATGCTTGTTCTAGTCGTTGATCATCAAAATAAACGAAAGCGTCATCAAGTAATAAAGGTAAAGGAAAATTTAGATGATTGTTTAGAAGGTTAAGTAAGCCTAACCGTAGTGCGTAGAGTACTTGTTCAAATGTGCCGGTACTAAGTTTGTCCAGTGTTATGTAGCTATGACTTTTATTAGCAAAAATTTTGAGATCAAAGTTAGCAGTGTTAAATATAGCATCTCTATACCGATTATTAGTTAAGAGCGGTAAGTAACTGGTAATTGCTGCTGATATTTTCGGGCCTAGTATATTTTGTAAGTTTTTAGCAGCTAATAATAGTTGCTCTTTAGCTATAACTATTACTGCTCGCCTTCTTTTAAGTTGGTTATATTCTTGTTGGGCAGCATGTAGTTCGTTCTCTTTTGCGGTTAGTCTAGTAAATAATTTACTTAATGTTTCAGTCACACCTACAAGGTTTTGGTATTTAAGTTTTAAATTATAAAGTAATGCTTGGTTTTCTTGAAAGCGTTGTTGGCTAACAGTTGGTTTTTTTTCTAGGAATAAACTGAGTTCTGTCATTAATTTAATTAACTTTGCTTGCCGCGTATTTAGAGCTATTATATCCAAGCATTCATCTTGAGAAGTATTCTTTTTTAGGATCACCAGTCTTAAGCAAAGCGTAGTAAAACTTATTGTTCCTATTAAATATAATTTACATAAAAATAAAATTAAAATCAAGATCAACAAACATAACCTAAATTTATTTTTAACAAAAAGTAAAATAAAACGAGATAATTGTTTTGTGTTTGTGTCTAATAAGCGCTGGTTTAAAATAAATTCGTGCTCTATTTTATAAAAGAGATTTAATTTTTGTAGCAATTTGTATTGATTGCGAAGTAGCTCTTCTTGTTGAATAATCTTTTTTTTAAGTTTCTGTAATTCTTGTTTGGCCGTTATGTATTCTTTAGTGTGAAGTCGTAACTCATTCAAATCTTGTTGTAATTTCTCGATTTTTATTAGTAGGCGTCCGATGGCTGTTTTCGTACCTTTTCTTTCACCTAGCTCTGTTAGTTGATGATTTAAATCTGTAATTGCAGTTGTTATCTCGGTTTCACCAGCAGTGCATAGTAATAAGCGAAGTTTTTCAGTCAAGGCTAAGTCAAAGCTATTTTTAGTTAATAAGGAAGGGCATATGACACAGAATTTAATAAACTCTGCCCGTGATAAGCTTAATTGTTGTTTTAAAAAATTTCGTTCTTTTTTTTCAAGTAAAAAAGTATAGGTTATCTCCCTACATTCCGTCAAATTTATTAATTGTGAAGCCGCTGTTTGCTGGTGTAAATTTCTAATAAGTTTGTATTGCGTATTTTGATGGGTATATTCTATTTCTCCGCCATAGTTTTCGTGGTTATCAGGTAAATAGCTAGTATGCCATGGTAGTTTTTTTCTTCTGTGTAATCCCACTTCTGTTGTGCCGTAAAGAATTGCAATAATGGCATGTAGTAAAGTGGATTTTCCTGTTTCATTAGGTGTTGCAATCAAATTCAAACCGCATGAAAAGTTGAGTTCTTTTTCAGTTAGGCAGCCGAAACCAAATATTTTTAAACGTGATATATACATCAGGCATCACAATGACTAGCGTTTTTTTGGCGTGATCCAGCTTTATATAGAAGAGTTTCGAGTCCTAAGTGCAATGCTTCTAAATAAAGCGCGGCATCATTAGGGTTTTCTTTAATGCAAGTCTCTAACTGGTAAATAAATTGTTTAAATATACCTTGTTTTTCTTTTAACTGGTTAAGATTAAGTGCTGAGTCAAATTCGTCGGTTATCAT
>JBDKGC010000066.1:0-14515 GCA_039798385.1 Bacillota bacterium | reverse complement strand
ATTTTAGCCACAAGTGTGGAGGTTGCTCCTAGTATAATAGGTGAACACTCTTGGGAGCCGGTAAGGATATCATCTAAAAAAAGAACAGCAGAAGAATTGCAAACATTTCATACTTCTGATCTTACATGTAACATAAATCTAAGCTTAATTAATTTAAATTGACTGTGACTAATATTTATTAGTCACAGTTTTTTTAACAAAAACTATAAAACAACTAATATCCGTAGCAATGTTCATTTACAAGAATAATATATTAAGAGTAAATGAAAATTAAAAATATAGTAGGAAGAGTGAGCACATTGCGACGAGTGCAGCGTAGAGGTGCTAGTGAGCGTACCTATAGAGCAGCACCTAGTTTGACTGCCGAACGCTCCCAACTTATTGATTTTTTAGTAGAGCAAGAGTTAAGTAGCAGTAAGTTGTTTCCATATACAGCAGCAGCTGTTTGGCAGTTAGCTGAGCAGTTAAAAAAAAATTTTTTGTGTGTTGTAATTAAATGTGATCCTTCTCTTTTAGAGGTGCAACATAAAATATTTAATTCGGTAGGTTTACCAGTAGGAAACTTGAGGGCAAATGCTGTATTAAATACAATTAAAATGGTAAAGGAAAAATATCCAACTTTATGTGGGACACATTTATTTATTGTAAGCGATCAAGGTCCTGCATCGGTCCCTGTTCCGGTACTTGTCCCAGCTAGAACCACGAAACATACCCGTAACATAAATATTCCAGATTACGATCTCTCTTGTGCGAGTGGTACGGTTTGCCAGCAAAGAAGTGTATTTCCTCGGTATGAAAAACTTCTTTTTCGGGGAGCTAGTACAGGTTCTTTTTTTACAAGAACATCATTTCACGCTTTGCCACGAATCAAATTTTGTTTACAGCATCAAAATAGTACAGCTATTGATGCAAAAATCACATCACTAGTGCAATGTTCTGCCCTAGATTATCCTCATATATTTAGCTATCTTAGGCAGCAAGGGGTATTAAGTGATAGTATGAGCATTGCAAAACAGGGAAAATTTAAATATTTAGCTGTAATAGATGGAAATTGTGGGAGTTGGTCACGCATGCGCTGGATATTAGCTAGTAAGAGTGTCATGTTTAAACATATAGATAATAATCATAGTCAGTGGTACTATCCGCTCTTAAAACCTTATGAGCACTATCTTCCCTTTACCTTTGCCAACGTAACCGAACAAATAAATTATGCGCAAACTAAGCCCGAATTAATGAAAATGATAACTAGTGCTGCGAACGAATTGTGTTGGGTCTTTAAGCAAGAGGCGGTTTTATATTACTTATTTAAGGTTTTAAACCGGTTAGCTGCACTGCAGCAAGGGTAGTACGGAAAATTAGACATCTTTTATTCCTAAACACATAAGTTAATATTTATAACATAAATTGAGAAAAGCTGTGTTAGCACCTGTTCATACCGCGGGCCATGAGCTTCTTTTTTAGTTGGAGACCTTATTATTTAAAAATAACCCAAATAGACACCGTTATTAAGTTATAATAACGGTGTCTACCGAGTCTTGTTTGTTGCTGTCCTTTACTTTTTCAATTTTTCTTTAAGTAGTGCTGTTAATAACTGCGGAGCAGCCTGGCCTTTGGTTTCGCGCATCACTTGTCCGACGATAAAGCCGAAGGCCCGATCCTTACCAGCTAAAAAGTCTTCTACTGATTGGGGATGAGCAGCTAGTACTTTATCTAGAACTTTCTGTAACTGCTCTTGATCGTCTAACTGTGTTAAGCCTTGTTCTTTAACGATTACAGCTGGATCTTCTCCGGTATAGCTCATCTCAACAAAGACCTCTTTGGCCATTTTACTACTAATTGTATTTTGTTCAAGCAAATTTATTAGTTCGGCTAGTTGTTTGGCACTAATTAAGCAGTCCTCTATTGTACAGCCTGTTTGTTTCAAATGAGCAAATAAAACGCCCGAGATCCAATTAAAGGCAGCTTGAATCGGAACCTCACACTGCAATACCTGTTCAAAAAAGTTAGCAACTAGCGGAGTGCTCGCCATTATCTCCGCTTGATCTAGCTTTAAGCCTAGTTCTTGATAACGTTGTATTTTTACATCAGGCAGTTCTGGCAAGGCTGCTTCAACTTCGGCAAGTAATTGTTTATCAATTGTAAAAGGTACAAGGTCTGGTTCACTAAAGTATCTATAATCATGCGCTTCTTCTTTACTACGCATCAGTACCGTACACTGTTTATCTTCTAGCCAGCGTAAGCTCGCTTGTGTCACTTGTTTACCCTGCTCCAGTAGTTCTTGTTGCCGGGTTGCTTCATATTTTAAAGCTAGCTCCACATTACGAGAGGAGTTTAGATTCTTAAGTTCGGTTTTAACTCCGAGCTTAGTACTGCCTTTAGGCCGCAGACTAAGGTTGGCATCGCAGCGCAGCGAACCTTCTTCCATCTTTACATCAGAAACCCCTGTATAAAGCAGTACTTGGCGCAAAACCTCAAGGTAGGAACGAGCTTCTTCGGGCGACTTTATTTCGGGCTCCGAAACTATTTCTATTAACGGAATGCCGCAGCGATTTAAGTCAACCAAAGAAACTTCTTGCGTATGGTTTAGTTTACCGGCATCTTCTTCTAAATGTAGCCGGGTAATACCTATGCTAGTGCCATTTGGTAAAGTGAGCTGGCCATTGATTCCGATCGGTTGGTCGTATTGCGAAATTTGATAAGCTTTTGGCGAGTCTGGATAAAAATAATTTTTACGATCAAACTTGGTTTTATTAGCTATTTTGCATTTTAAAGCACTAGCCGCACAGAGCGCAAAAAAGAAGGCTTGGCGATTTAAAACCGGTAAGACGCCAGGATGCGCGAGGCAAACTGGGCAGGTCGCTGTATTAGGTGCTTGACCGAAAAAAGGAGCACAGCTACAGAATAGCTTGGTTTTAGTAGCTAATTCGACATGGACTTCTAAACCAATTACTATTTCATAGTTATCTTTAGCTAACATTGTTTGCACCACTCCTGGCAAAAGAGGTTGTCTTGGATAAAAAGTTGTTCAAACTGATAAGCTGCACGGAGCAAGAGTTGTTCACCAAAAGCCGGTCCAATTAGTTGTAGCCCAACAGGTAATTTGTTCGCTAGACCACAAGGAAGACTCAGGGCTGGAAGTCCGGCAAGATTGGCAGGAATCGAGCAGATATCGTTTAAGTACATCGTTAAAGGATCGTTAATTTCTCCAAGCTTAAAGGCAGTTGTTGGTGTAGTGGGGCTAACAATTAAGTCGTATTGTTTGAAGGTCGTAAGAAACTCTTCCCTAATGACGGTGCGAGCTTTTTGGGCTTGTAGGTAATAGTCATCATAGTGTCCTGAGCTTAATGCATGCGTACCAATCATAATTCGACGTTTTACTTCGGGCCCAAATAAGGAACGATTTTTTTGATAAAGTTCTTGAAGAGACGCGGCCTTGGTGTTAACCCCATAGCGGATGCCGTCAAAACGAGCTAAATTAGCAGAAGCTTCAGCTGGTGCTAGGAGGTAATAAGTGGCCATCGCATATTTTAGATGTGGCATGGAGACTTCTTCAATGATTACATTGTTTAAGTTGTTAATTTTTTCGAGGGCGGTCTGCACCGTTTGTTTTAGCTCTTTATCTATGCATTTTGTAAAAAGTTCGCGCGGCAAAGCAATTGTAAGCTTTTTGGGTGGTTCTTGTAAACTGTTTATATAATTCGGTACTTCCCCAGTATAGGAGGTAGAATCATGCGGATCGTGACCAGCAATTGCTTGCAGGAGGTAGGCCGCATCTTCAACCGAGTGTGTAAAGGGACCTATTTGATCTAAAGAAGAGGCAAAGGCAACTAACCCAAAACGTGAGACTAGACCATAGGTTGGCTTTAACCCTACTAGACCGCAGAAGGAGGCTGGTTGGCGAATAGAGCCTCCGGTATCACTTCCTAAGGAAGCAACAACTTGATTAGCACCTACGGCCGCAGCGGAGCCTCCACTCGAGCCCCCAGGGACACGTGACTTATCCCATGGGTTACGGGTAGGAAAGAAGGCCGAGTGTTCGGTCGAAGAACCCATCGCAAATTCGTCCATATTGGTTTTTCCTACAATTACAGCATCAGCTTTTTTTAACAGTTGAACCACGTGGGCATCATATATGGGGATAAAGTTTTCCAGCATTTTACTGCCGCAGGTGGTCCGCACATCTTTGGTGGACAAGAGATCTTTAACACCGATAGGGATGCCAGCTAAAAGTCCTATTGGTTCGTGGTTATCAATTTTTTGTTGGACTTTTAGTGCTTGAGCGCGTGCGCCATTTTCATCAATTGTTATAAAAGCACCAAGTTCTTGGTCGGTAGTTTTTATTTGAGTAAGGGAGTCTTCCAATAGTTCCGTGACCGATAGTTCCCGCTCTGTCAGTTTGGTTTGTAAAGTTGCAATTGAATGGGCTAACAGCATGTAAACCTCCTAATTATTAAATATTTTAGGTACTGAGAACATCTCTTTTTCAGCTTGTGCCGCATTTTTAAGTGCGTCAGCTACGCTATAGGAGGACGCTGGGTGATCTTCACGAAAGACGTCTGATAATGCTAAGGGATGACTAGTCGGTGCGACGTCTTGTAGCTGAAGTTCGTTTAATTCTTCTACAAAATGTAGAATTTTACTTAGCTCCGCAGGTAAGCTTTCGAGCTCAGCGGTAGTTAACTCTATTTGAGCTAACTTAGCTATATGAGCAACTTCTTTTTTCGAAAGAGGCATCTTGTTACGTCCTTTATTTGTTAGATAAAGTAATTATAGCAGGTACTCTGCAGTGCCTGCAAGCTGGGTAAACAACTGTGTTTTCTATGTACACTATTACTAGCTAGTTAAGTTTTAGCCAACAAAGATATGAATCAAAGTATCTAATACGAGATGAAAAAGAGCAAGACTCTTTTTGCCAGTTAGTGCTGTTTTCTTCGCCTGATTAGGTAGATATAAATTAATAAACCAAACAACGCTAGCCCTGTAAGAAGTGGTACGTAAGGCTCGAGTAGTCTACCGACTTGTTGCCAGTGTTGGCCTAGGAAGTAACCCACGCCTAGGAAAATTAAGGACCAGGGGATGATAGCGGCAAGTGTCATGAGCGTAAAGCGGATAAAATTCATCTGAGCAATGCCGGCTGGGATAGAGATTAAGTGCCTGACAATTGGAATGAAACGTGCACCAAAGACCACCCCATCCCCGTAGCGCGCAAAGTAGTGATCGGCAAGGCTAAGATGATGTTTGGAGAGTAAGAGCCCACGGCCATACCTTGCAATAAACGGTCGACCGCCATATAGACCGAGCCAGTACAGGAAAAGTTGAGCAATAGTGCCGCCCAGAATACTAGCGAGTAGTGCACTCAAAAAAGAGATTTGGCCTTGCTTGATTAGAAAACCGCCATAGGCGAGTACTAATTCGCTAGGAATTACTTCAAGTAACAAACCGACAAAAATTCCTAAACTACCTAAGTTTTGTAAACTCTCTAAAAGAGAATCTAACCGCCACATTTTTTTAACGGGAAGGGCATGACGTTTTTTGCTGCTTCAACTTTAAACCATTTTTTATAGAGTCGCTGATAAGTACCATTTTGCCAAATAGTTTGTAAAAATTTCTCTACTGTTTTAGCAAGTTCTTTGTTTTGCTTAGCAATACCGATTCCATAACATTCCTCTGTAAAGTCCCCTTCAATTAGACGAAATTCCCCATTTTGTCCTTGAGCTTTCATTCCCAACAGAACGCCGCGGTCTGTTGTAATAGCATGAACTCTTTTGGCACGTAAAGCGGTAAAGGTATCAGGGTAATTTTCAAAATAGAGCAGATCAGCGAGCGGATATTTTTTAGCAAAGTTAATGCCGCTGACAGCTCCTTTCAAGGTTGCAACTAATTTACCAGAGGTATCTTTTGGTGTCTTAATATTGCTACTACCCAGAACAAGAATACTTTGATTAGATCTAAAGTAAGGAGTGCTAAACCTAATCTCTTTACGCCTTTCTTTTGTATCAGTCATAGTGGCAATTAGTAAATCAACGGCACCATCTTGTAGTAGTTTAACACGTGTTTTGGCATTTACTTCGGTCACTTTTGCTGTGACGGGCTGGTTAGGCGTAGATAAATATTCGGCTAATTTATGTGCGAGATCAATTTCAAAACCCTTAATTGTATCGTCCTCAGGGTCTTTGTACCCAAATGGGACTGTATCAGTCCGCACACCGACAACTAGTATCCCTTCATTTTTGATTGATGACACACTTCTAGGCTCGGTAACTTCAGTGCAGCCTGTAGTGAGTACTAAGATAAGCAAGGCGGAGATCCCAATTAATATTTTTTTCAAACAAAGGCCTCCCAGTGAGGTTTACTGTCATATTAAAGTTATTCTTAATATATCACCTTCTTGAGGTGCCGTCAAAAACGAGACTAGCCTTGCAAGCGACGTTCCAAATGTCGACCAAGAAGTGAAAGGGTGTAGTTTATTACGACATAAATTAAAGTGACGGTAAGTAGGAGTGGGATTTGTGCCGCAAACTTAATATTGTATAATTGCTGCGCATTGTGTAAAAGTTCGGGGAGTGAGATAGCTACACCAAGAGTTGTATCTTTAATTAACGAAACAAACTGGCTCACAAGCGGCGGAATAATGTTTCGAAAAGATTGCGGAATCACTACTAAACGCAGGGCTTGTGTATATGTCATACCTTGCGCGAGAGCTGCTTCCATCTGCCCTGCAGGTACTGAGTTAAGACCACTACGCACAATCTCTGCTACTAAGGCCGAGGTGAAAATTGTCATACTCAAAATCACAGAGGAACCAATTGATAACCTTAAAAAGCCTATATTTGGGATATAAAAGTAAACAAACAAAATTATCATTAAAAGTGGCAGATTACGAATTGTTTCTATATAAATAGTAGCTAGGCGGCTAAAGAAACGTAATTTTGTAAAACGTAACAATCCTAAAAAAGCTCCTAAGATAAAACTAAAAACAATTGACCAAAAGGCGACATTTAAGGTGACTAATAGTCCGGCCCATAATGCTCTTAAGGTAGAGGGTTGGAAGACGAATGAAAAATCATAATTATAGTCAAACAATGGGCGGTACCTCCTACTAGTAACCGTCTAAGGATTAACGGGATTTTGGTTTTAAACTAAAGTAGCGTTCTAGAAAGTTCACACCACGACTTAAAGGAACAGTGATTAAAAGATAAAGCAGTGTGGTGGTAACGTATACGGGCAGGAAAGCAGCTTCGGAAGAAATAACTTCAGTAAAATAAAGCAGATCGCCACCCGCGATCAGTGCTAAGATAGATGAATTTTTAACCAAATTAATAAACTGGCTTCCAAGAGCCGGCAGAATGTAACGAAAAGCTTGGGGCAGAACAATAAAAATCATTGTTTGAAAATATGTTAAACCATATGCTTTCGCTGCTTCAAATTGGCCCGTAGGCACGGAGTCAATTCCCGCCTTAACAATCTCAGCGATGTAGGCACTAGTGTACAGTGCTAAAGGTATAGTGCCAATCCAAAATTTACTTTGTAAGCCAAACAAGTTGCCATAATAAAAAAAGCAAACCAAGATAAAAAGTGGTGTGTTACGAAAAAATTCAATATAGTAATAGCTAAAGGTTTTAAAGAGCCAAAATCTAGACATCCTAAGACCTGCAATAACAACCCCAAAGAAAAAACTAAGAATTAAGGCAACAATGCTAACGCCAAGAGTCATAAAAAAACCTTGTAATAATTGATCTTTAAATGTATTTAAAAAAGTAAAGTCCCACATAGTTATCTCGTCACTTCTTTGGTATTACTTCGGACGCTTGAGTAAAAAGCAGTGTTTAATTGCGAGCGGCCGAAATGTTTTATTATTAGTTTTTCGTAAGTTCCATCATCTTGTAATTCCTGTAAACACTTATTAATCCAGGCAAGCAATTCGTCATTTCCTTTGTGAAGCGCAATGCCATATTCTTCGTGTTTGGCTAAATGTTTATGATCTTCAACAATTTTAAAAGCATGTGTTTGTTTTTGAATACCTTGCAAAATTGATTTTTCAGTTATGAGGGCATAGACTCTTTTAGCTTTTACGGCGGTAACACCATCACTATAATTATTAAAATACTCTATGGTTGTATCAAGACCCAAATCTTTAAGGGTATCTTGTAATATTCTGCCACTAATGGCTCCTTTTAAGGCGGCTACCTTTTTATTGTGCAGTCCGCGCACATTGGTAAGAGGACTTTTGGCGGAGGTTAGTAAGGCTAAATTCGTAGAAAAATACGGTGTACTAAAATCACATAATTTTTTCCGGGCTCCAGTAATTGTCATTGCTGCTACTACTAAATCTACATTACCCTGCTCTAAGGCGGCAAGCTTTGTTTGCGTGGAAACTTCTTTAAAGACTAACTTTGACGGTTGGCCAAATTCATTGTGAAGTTTATTGTTAATAGCTTTGGCTAAATCAATCTCAAAGCCTTCGAGCTGATTGGTTTCGGTATCAAAGTAACCGAATAGTGGCGTATCATATTTTACACCAACCACAAGTTTACCACGGCTTAATATCTCTTTCAAGGTGCGAACCTGGGGACGATTCAGCGTGCTACATCCTACAAAAGAGAGCACACACAAAGCTGTACCTAAAAAGAGCAAAAACTTTTTCCCTAGGACTCTTTTTTTACGGAATAAAGAGAGCATATTAGCAAAACCCCTAACATATAAATTGCGCTATTTAAGGTTGTAGGTAAGGAGAGACATTTTGCTAAAATAATAGTAACTATCTTAGTTTTTAAGGGTAGGATTATCTAATGGGTTAGTACGCGTCTTAAAAATAATTTGCTGCGCTCTTGTTTTGGATTACTAAAAAATTCTTCCGGAGTTGCTATTTCAGTGATTTGACCTTCGTCCATAAAGATAATCCGATCAGCTACATCTCGCGCAAAGCCCATTTCATGTGTGACTACAGCCATTGTCATGCCTTCTTCGGTAGCCAGTTTACGCATAACGTCAAGTACTTCGCCAATCATTTCCGGGTCGAGTGCCGATGTAGGTTCGTCGAAGAGCATGATCTTAGGTCGCATGGCTAAGCCCCGAGCAATAGCTACACGTTGTTGTTGCCCGCCAGATAACTGAGCCGGGTAGGCAGAAGCTTTTTCAGCAATTCCTACCTGGTTTAGGTATTCCATCGCTATTTTAATAGCCTCATCCTTTTTTAATTTTCTAACCTTAATAGGTGCTAAAATAATGTTTTCTAAAACGGTTTTATGAGGATATAAGTTAAAGTGTTGAAAGACCATGCCTATTTCTTGCCGTAGCATAGTAATATTAACTTTTTTGTCATGCACTTTAAAGTTATCTACTATAAGTTCACCGCTAGTTAAGGTTTCTAAACGATTAATGCAGCGTAGTAAGGTGCTTTTGCCGGAGCCGCTTGGCCCGAGAACTACAACTACTTCACCAGTTTTTATTTCTAAATTAATTTTTTTTAAGACGTGGTAATCGTCATACCACTTATCTGCATCGCGAAACCGAATCACGGCTGACTCTCCTAACGGTACTTTCGTAAACATCAAAGCACTTTACACAATTGTATCTTATTTTTAGCTTAAATTGCAAATAATATGCAAATAGCAGAAGGTTTTATTGTAAAATATGGTTTTTAATCCAATGTTTAAAGCATATTAATAAGAAATATCGTTTTTTTAAGTCTAACTGATATTTTCATAACAGCACTATTTAGCGGTAGAAGAGTGATTAAACAATCTGGTAATGCTGTTTGCAATCACAGCTTTTATTTCGCTTAGTGTAGCCTTTAATTGTAGTTGCTCTTGTTCGTTGGCCGAGTGCAATAGATGCTCTAAATAGTTTACGGCGGCTACAATTAGCGGTGCATGCGCTATAAAACCCAGGCGATCAGTCTCTGATAAATTTTTTACTAGATAAGTTTTAATTTGTGAAGCCGAGCCAAGGCGCTTTATTTGGTCAAGTGCAGTGGGGTAGTTTAGATTGTTCATTACATAGTGGTACCAAGGGTCGGTACCTAGCATAATGGTTGATAAATAATTTTTTGTTAAACGTTGGTTCCGGGTGAACGGTTGCATATTAGTTAAGTAATTAAGATCCTGTTCAAGATTTACAATTTCTTTGTAATTGCTGCTAAGTTTTTGTTCCAGTTCTAGTTTTTTTTGCACTAAATTCTCCTTGAGTTTTGCTAGAGCGTCATCTTTTTGAGTGCTTTCTTTTTTATTATTTAAGTCATCAAGTTGTTTTTTAAGCTCTGTTTGTTGCTTTTTTAGTCTGTTTCTAGTCTGATCAACTTGGCGCCATTCTTGTTCTAGTAAAACGCGTTCACTTGCGGTTGGTTCATTTTGTGTAAGCTGCATCTCTATTTTAGTGCAACGTGCTACCGCATGGTCAACATGCTCTTTTAGAGATAAAAGTTGCTGTGTAAGGGATGCCTGGTAAGTGGTGTTACCACTTTCATCTAGAGTTGTAAAGGGGGTCTTCATTAAGGTGACCTCAAATTATAAAGATGTAGTCTTACTTTATTATATAGGTAGAGCTTTAATTATATATCTCACTATTAAATTAAGATTTGTAACAAAATTAGTTATATAACTTTATTGTTTTTAGTTAATTAAAAGTTATAAAGACACAAGATTAGCCAACCATATCTGCATATAATAGTAGTATAGGACATGCTTTAAGTATTGTGTTGTCCTTGCTATAGCGTGCGGCACGAGATGAGGAGCTTTCTTACCAGTGGTTAAGCTGCGAAATGCTCGGTTGCTCAAGAAAGATCCAGTTCTTGTACATCATGTTCCAATGACAAGACCTTTTTCACAAGAAACTTTAGCTTATATGGTAGCACGTTATCCAATTGTTTATCTTAAACCTAATGATTTGCAACGTAGTAGAGGTGTATTGCGTCTTGATCGTTATCGCGTGAGTACTAAATTTACTAGCTATAAACATGCCAATAGCGCTGCAACATATCGGCGTGTAAAGCGCTTGAAATTACCACGAAGTTATGTGGTGCAGCAAGGCATTAAAAGTGTCACAAAGTACCAACAACCTTTTGATATACGGGTTCATATTGTCAGGGTACAGGGAACGTGGTATACAGTGGGTGCTGTGGTGCGGATTGCACCAAAAGGAATGATTACTACAGATTGTGATCGGTCAACTGCACACACTGTTACAGATTTGTGTCGAAATTATCTGGGATACACAATTTTTCAAACTCGAAGTATCCGGCGCTCGTTAGTTAAAATAGCGACACGGGTTGGTATGTTAATGACGCGTAGGCGTCCTAGACATACGGAATATGGGATTGATGTTGGTATCGATAGCCATAGGCATCTTTGGATCTACGAAGTAAATTCGCTTCCTGCAGCTGTCGTATTAAGAAGTTTAAGTGAAAATCTTTATTATAGATTGCTTGCGATGCGAAGACAGGCTTCCTAGCTTTAATTTGTATTGTTTAAGAAGAACGCTTGCAAAAAAGAAGTTAACATTATACGTGCCGGTAATGTTGTGTTCTTTTTTTGCAAGCGCTTTTTAATGCTTAAAAGTTCAAATTAGAATAATTTACCAGTAAAGAAATCAGAAATTCCTTGCCCGACTGTTGTAGCGGCACCCCCAATGCCACCTATGACTATTCCTGCTGCTTTTGCAATGTCGCCTAAAGGACCTTGCAATACTGCTGGAATAGCATTCGGGTTTGGTTTGATGTCCGGTGGTTTGCTCTCTACTCTAGTCCAAAAATCTGGTTGCCACCAGCCTTTTTCAATTGGTCCCGTCGGTCCACCGACATTTACACATTGCCCAATGGCGGACGAGAGTGGGAGGGAAACGTTAAAAATGTTCAATTTATAGTCGCAATCGCTGGAATCTGGATTTCCCCACCGATAAAGTGGACCGCTAGCGGGATTATCAAGTGCTAGGCCTGGTACATTTTTACCAATAGCAAACTTTTTATCTGCTGGTATGTTAGGTTGATCAGCGGTGTATAAGTTAAAGTATTCTGGAAATGCTGCGTGGGTTGGCAGAGTATACTTTTCTTGGGTAATCGGGTTGAACACATAAGCTTGAATATTATTCCATGTTTGCCAGGGCAAGACTGCTATGGTAGTGTCGGCAATAGTTGAAAATGCCGTTTTGTTTACGATGTCAATTAATAAATATAGATTTTCACCAACTGTTGGCCACAGACCGTGTGAACCTTGTGCCGCATATAGAATTGGGTGTGTATCTTGTTTTGGGAAACTCCCCCAATCTTGTTTCCAGTTAAAGGAGTGGGGGCCAACTTTTAATTTGTCTGGTACAAATTCGGCGCCATTGAATGTCAAATGAATTTGGAAACCTTCCCAATCTCCAATGTGATTACCTAAAATAGGTGTGGTTGCAGGACTGGAGCCAGAAATGTTGATTATAGCACTTTTCCCAAGATTATAGGGACAAAATACATAGTAGGCGACTGTAATTTCGAACGGAGTAGGGTTGTTCTGTGTCCAGAAGGCATAAAGCGGTGTTTCTGCTAAATTTGGATTACCATGAAAAACGACGTCTTTTGGTACGCCTCTGAAATCTATTTTACTGTTATCTAAGATTTGTAGTGACCAACGAGCATTGGGGTCATCGTTGTTTGTATATTGCTTGCGCTGAACAGTCGGATAAAATTTAAATAACCATTCAACGGAACATGGCCACCAATCGTTGATACTCCAGTAAATTAATGGAGAGTATTTTTTGATTAGATCATATTTAGCTTGATCGGTTACGTATAGGTTAGATATAAACCGATTAACGAGGTTCAACTCATCTGGGTCTAGGGTTGCTAGTAGTTGTTCGGTGGTTAGGGGTGTTGCCTGGGGTCCGTAACCCATCATTACCATATCTGTAAAGGGGAAAACTGATTGATGTTTTGCTAATTTTCCAGCAAAGCGCAGAAGTGTAGATACTTCACCAATGTTTGGAAAGGTAGATTTCAAAGTGTTAGCAAAGTCGAGCTGAGCATCGAAGGTTTGACTTTTTGATTTGTTGAAAAAGGTGTTCGGTACGTATTTTATGGCATTGATAAAGTTGTTCAAGTTAGTTATATAGGTATTTTGGAGTGAATTCCATTTATCCAGAACGGAGTTGTAAACTGTGGAGTAGTCTATATCCAGGGTAGGTGCTGTCCGACCCGATCCTCCAGTAACCCATGCGTAAGTATACATTACACTAGCTATGAAATCTGCTGTGGAGGGATCTAGTTTCAATATAGTTTGATAACAAGTTTTTAAGTTTTCAAAGACTGTGTTATCGCGGTTCCCATTAGCGGCAACGATGTTGGTGACCATAGGACAAATAATTCGAGTCATATCAAAAATTTTAGGTATCGCAGCTTGCATTTTATTTTACCTCTTTCTATTAGCTAGAAATGCTTTAGATGAATTCTCATTAGAGTAGTCTATGTTTAAGAGAAGGCATTTGTATTGGGCGTTTAGCCTATTATTTTAAACTTAGAAAAAATAAGTTCTTTGTACAAGCGTTTTTACTTTTTATACATAAGATAAGAGGACGAGTTTTATTTAAGGAGTTATAAAAAAGTGGGCCTTATTTATAGTAAATTAGAGCAAGCTATGCTACTTGCTTCGGCGCCAAAACTTATGCTGCATGTCCCAAAACTAAAACCCTT
This sequence comes from Bacillota bacterium, assembly GCA_039798385.1. GTDB lineage: Bacteria > Bacillota > Bacilli > Thermoactinomycetales > Thermoactinomycetaceae > JBDKGC01. The sequence continues at coordinate 852 of JBDKGC010000066.1, read as the reverse complement.
TGGTAAAAAAAATTTAGTATTTATGTTAAAAAATTTTCCTGTTATCTATTTAAAGCCCGAATATTCTCTACGGGGGAAGGGTGTAGTCCGGATAGATCGTGAAAAAAATTGTTATCGTGTCCGGTCTGATGAATTAGAGGCAGATTTCCAAGTATCTCGAAGAGATCTTTGGATAGAACTTTTGCCGTTACTATGTCAAAGAGCCTATGTAATTCAGCAAGGAATTGCTGGATATGGTAGGCATGGCCGCGTGGTCGATTTTCGTTTTTTGGTTGCAAGGAGAAAAGAGAAATGGCAAGTTGTTAGCATGTTAGGTGCCGCTGCGTCATGCCCAAAGATAACTACTAATCATAAAGTACATACTAAGGTAGGCCCGTTAGTTAATTTTTTAAGGCAAAGTAGCGGGGACAGAGAATTAATTTTAAAATTTAGTCGCCATTTGCAGGAGTTGGCAAGTGCAGCGGCAGAGGTGATTACCCAAAAACAACCAGGGTGGTCAGAGTTCGTTGTCGATCTAGCATTAGATACCGGGCAGAAAGCTTGGATTTTGGAAGTAAACATCGCACCTCGTTATGGAATGTTTTTATATGGCAATAAGCAAAAACCCTTATTTGAGGAGTTATAAGCGTAGCGAGTCTATAGTCCTTTGATTGCAATAAAAACGTGTGGACGAAGGTTTTAAGAAACAGAGTTATTATCTTTTTTTTATTTATAAATTTTTAGAAAAAAAGTCTTGACAGTATCCTGTAATTTTGTTATTATGAAAAAGTCTCGTTTGGAAGTTAGCTTTTAAGGAGCGGGACAAAAAAGAAAACGCACCTTGAAAATTAAATATGGAGCCGAAAACACAAG
>JBDKGC010000065.1:0-5965 GCA_039798385.1 Bacillota bacterium | reverse complement strand
CGCAGCAGAAACTAACATCCTTAAGCTTAGAATTAGAAGATACTAAGCGGAAGTTAAGTCAACGTCCGATAAAGGTTATTCCTCTTCCAGTCCCAACAATACCACTTTGTTACCCATCTTTTTATTCGGTTGCCAACACGCCGCCTTTAATTAAGCCGGAGGCAAGGAGATCAAATTCCGAAGAATCTTTAGCACCTTCAGAGTGGCCTTCACCGCCAGGTGATAGTGGTAAATAGTTGTTTTATTTAAAGCTTAAGAAACGGTCAACCGAAGTTTTGAAAAATATTTAGTGTTAAGTGTAAGTTTTGATTAAATCTTTCTCCTGTTGGTCATACTAGGTCTAAGAGCTAGTGAACGATTAACAGGAGGAAGACTTAGTGTATAAAAATTTTAAAAAATATAAAATGTTTTTTAAGCTGACATGTGCCGTGGTGGCGTCGGTGGCTGGATATGGCGTTATGAGTTATTGTTCGACTGAGTTTTTAGGCCAAGAGGTACCTATTTCTTACGCCCAGCAATCGATTCCCAAGCAGGCCATCAGGTTACGTGTTTTAGCTCATAGTGATCACCCCGCTGATCAGAGAATTAAACGCCAGATACGTGATTTGGTAATAGCTAACATGAAAAGTTGGGCTAAACAGCCTGGTGATATGAAAGAAGCTCGAGCGTTAGTACAAGCTCATCTACCGGCGTTAGCGCAAACAGTTACCCGAGCATTAAAAGATACTGGTGCAAACTATAAGGCTAAACTTAGTTTAGGCCAAGCTAATTTTCCTGATAAGGTTTATGGTATGAAAAAGTACCCTGCTGGCAAGTATGAAGCATTAGTAGTAACCTTAGGTGCTGGACAAGGACGCAACTGGTGGTGTGTCTTATTTCCACCGCTTTGTTTTGTAGATTTAGAGGAGAGTATGAAGCAAGATGAAGTGGCTAGTGCTTCAACCGAATTAGCAGCGCAACCGGTAAGATCATCAGTGCAAGCCCGATCTTATTTTGCGGATAAAGCTTGTGAGTTGTACGCAAAAATAGTAGATTAATAATTCAATAAATATAAACACCTACTTGTCGTTTTAGTAGGTGTCTAATAATTTAAATGATCAGCTCTTTTTTAGATCTTTAGTGCTGTTGGTTTAATACTTAAGTGAGCTGGCCAGGTTCTTCATCTATATCGTAGAAGACTGGATTTGATGGTATACTAGCAATGTTGTGGTATCCAAATGAGGGAGTCAACGGCGCGTAGGAAAGAGGTCCTGGTGAAGAAAGATCTGATGCGGACGATGGAAATGATGGTGTGAAAGGTGTAAAAGAAAGTGGTGCCCTACCTGTCTCTGAGCCACTCGGACCCGGGGAAGAAAGATCTGATGCCGATGATGGAATTGAGGGTATGAAGGAAAGTGGTGAGCTACCTGTCTCTGATCCACTCAGACCCGGAGAAGAAAGCTCAGAAAATGAATCCAATATATCTTCACTTTTTAATTTTAGGTCTGTCAATGTAGTAGGTATGTTAGGTAGGGTCTCTGTCACTAAAGATTCTGGTGAAATTTGCGCTAACTCTGCAGGTACTTTAGGTAAATTAGGATCGTTAAAAATGGGAGCAAAGTAATTTAGTAGAGTTGCTTTAGCTGTTGCTATTCCTTCGGTAGGATTACTTAACATAGACTTAATTAATGTGATTGCGTTTGGAATGATTTGTTGGTTTTGATATAAATAGTTTATTAAGCTTAAGAATATATAAGCAAGCCATAGACCGGTAGCTAATGGCCCGGCCAGTGGTATAATATTAGCAATAACTGGAAGGAGAGGACTTAGAGTTGTAAGCAGCGCTACAAAGCGTGGATGACTTAACAGATTTGTTAGCAAATTGAGTAAGCTGCGTAACGATTTTTCGTGCCAGGCAGTTACTACATCCCCTTTAAGTTGTGAAAAAACCGGCTGGTCTGTTGTTCTAAAAACTTGCATTAAGGCATAAAAAATAGCACCATACGGAAAATAGGGCTTCATTAATTCGTGAAAATTTTCAAGAGGCTTTCGGAATAGAAACAATGGTATACTTGCCAAACCAGCTGCTGGTATACCTAATATAAGATCGCGTACAAAAGGATATTCTAATCCTTTTTTTATTAAGGCGCTGCTTGTTTTAATACTTGGATTATACATAAGTGGGTATGAAGCTAAATATTGCGGAGAATACGGGTTTTTATAATGTTGATGATAATAGGGACTCATAGGATAAAACCTTTCTATAGTAGTGTGATACTTGCATAAGTAGTATATGCCGTTCCTGAAGATAAGAATAACAATAGAAGCCTAAGTTCTGTGTAAAAGATATAGAAATATTGATACCTAAGTTGCGAGTAAATCCGCACTTAGGTAAAGTACTTTTATATCCTGGGCTTTAAATTTTATTAGCTTGGTTCTCTTCTGTTTCTTGCATTACATTTTTTATTATTATTTTTAAAATAGCTAAGACTGGAACAGCTAAGAGTAAGCCCCATATGCCGGCTGCTTCACCGCCAACTATAACAGCAAAGATTACCAGTAAAGGATGGAGCGCTAGTTGTTTACCGATGATTTGTGGGGAGATAAGATTACCTTCAAAGATTTGGAGAATAAGATTGGTTAAAAAGACTGCGAGTGTTGTTTCCCATGAAAGAGTAGCAGCAATAACTAAGGCTGGTGCTGCGCCTAAAAAAGGCCCAAGATAAGGGATAAAGTTACAGATTGCAGCTAGACTTGCCAAAAGTAAGGAGTGGGGGAGACCGCAAATAAATTTATAACTAAGAAAGGTAAGAGAGCCAATTACAATTGATACCATTAGTTGGCCGCGAATATATCTACTTAGTGTTTCATTTACCTCGCTAATAATTTTTGTTGCTACTGATTTATGAGCGGTGGGGCAGACCGTACCAAGTGACTCTTCGATTGCTGCTGAATCACGTAACATATAGAACGCTAAAAAGGGCGTGACGAATAGAATAAATAGATAATTAAGACTTTTATCAAGCGATAAATTAAGATTGGCAAGACTAAAACGGCTTTTTAAGTAAAAGATAAGCTGCATAATATATGCTAGTATTTTTGGAGGCAAAAGTGATGATTGTTCTTTAGCTAAAATAGCAGGTAAAGTTTGCTCTAGATTTGCTGCTGCGGTAGTTAAGTGCTCAAGTTGTACAATAAATTTAGGGATACAAAAGATAAATATGAGCGTGACCAGGGCTGCTATTAAGAGATAGATCAGCAGGATGGCAAAGACTTTTGGTAGTTTTAATTTTATATGTAGAAATGTAATTACTGGATGCAAAAGATAACTGGTTGCTAAGGCTAATAAGAACGGAGCAGCAATACTTTCTAAAAAATCAATGACTTGTGAAAGATAGGGAAATATTTGCAGGATTAAGTAACTTCCTGCAAGCAAAATAAGTCCGAGCGTAGCCAGTGTAATTGCTTTTGAGTCGCGCAACCGAGCCATTAACTTCTCCTAAATCAAAAATTAATAAAAGTTTTTTTATTAGTATGGCTTATTTAGCACGATGCAATACAAGGATTGTGCTTTTTTGATTACAGCTCTTCAATAATTTTTTTTGCCAGTAGTGCCCGACTCTGCCAACTTTCTTTTGCTGCAAAAGCTTTTCGCGCTAAGCGGTTTCCTGGATGTTTGAGACGAAGAGCTACGAGACGTACGAATTCTTCAGCATTAGATGCCAAATCAAGATGTGGCTCCATAAGTTTACATTCTGGTAAATTAGTTGTTACGACCGGGAGACCAAAGCCGAAATATTCATATACTTTAACCGGATTAACAGCCAAAGTAAGTGGTGTTAAATTAAAGGGGATAATTCCTACATTAAAACGAGTTAGATAATCTCCTAAGGAAGCATGTGGTTTGTGACCTAAAAAATGAATATTAGCTGGGAAGGTGCCCTTGGCAAACTTGCGCTTATACTCTGCTCCGATTAAGAAAATCTCTGTTCCTGTTAACTCGTGTGCCAGTATATTAAGAAGTTGTGTGTTAACCCATGGGGCCCAGGCTCCAAGATAACCGATTATGGGGTGTGATGTTTTTTTGGGTAGGAAGCGATTTTTTTGCTTAAGCTCAGTATCAAAGCCATTTCGTATTATGTAAATTTTTTTGTCAGGAAAGGTTTTCTTTAGGCGTTCAAAAATAAGCTGGGAACTAGTGATTAACACACTTACATGCATAATATTGTTACATTCACTGGGGTAGTGTTCACTAAAATTATCGACACAATCGTAAATCACCTGGTCAGCGTGATAAAAGTTTACTTCCTTTAGCCCTGTGAGACTATTACACCAGAGAATGACCTTTTGATAGCCTTTTTTGAAAGTAGGCAAGGTTGACTTTAGCCATGCTTGGTAATTGTGTACCAGAGACAGGGTTGGTGAAAGTTGTTCTAGAGGGGCTGCTCGTTGCGTAACATTGCAGTAGAACACATCATATCCCAGCTTAGAAAGCTGCGTTAAAAGTTGTTGAGGTCTTTGCCGCATCCAATCCCAGTCGATGGTGGGTGGGTAAATAATAACTTTCATAAGGAGCGTCCTCGATTTGAATAATCTATGCTGTTTTATTATCGGGCAAAATGAGCTGGCTCTGTGCGTTACAAAAAAGAGACTTAAGGCAGCATATGTTATAACAGGTGATTTGTTGCATGATTTAAGGAGCTTAGTTTTTCAGCATCCCTTTTTCTTTGTTTTTCAAGCAGGCGATGAGCCTTCTACTGCTTTTTTAAGGCAGGTTGTAGCGTGGGGTAAAGCAACTAAACAAGGAGTAGCGATAAAAAAGGCGGGCGAAGCGTTTTGGCCGTATCTCTTTCCTACAGCGGAAATACGAAAGTTGCTTAGCTCGCACCCGAGGTCAAAAATTCACTGGGCTTTACCATTTGAGTATCTTAGGGGCTATGATTTATATTATCGTAGTACCACTTTAACCACCTGGCGCCTAGAAGATAAGTTATGCCCGCCCGTTAATTATTTTTCTCAGCCCGGCTGGCGCCGAAGGCGCGAAGAAGAGTCGTATCTTTTGCCGCTTTTAGCACGCCCACTTCATAATTTCACAAACAAACAAAGACCATTTTTTTCAGTTGTGATTGCTGTATATAATGATGGCCAGTATTTACCTTGGGCCCTGAGGAGCCTTTTGGCTCAGACCTCGCGCGATTTTGAAGTAATTATCGTCAATGATGGCAGTACGGATGATACTAGTGAACTCCTAGCGCAACTAAAGCAGTATTGTTGGTGCAAGGTCATTGAAAATAAAGATAATCTGGGTAAAGCTGCTTGTTTAAATCAAGCCCTAAAACAAGCCCAGGGAGCATGGTTGATAGAGTTGGATGCTGACGATTGGTTGGCCCCTGATGCGCTTTCAAACCTCGCGGGTGTAGTACATAAGAATGCTGACGTTGACTTTATTTATGGCAGCCATCATAAATGGCAAGAAAGGTATAATAATGAACTTGTTTATCTGGGCCCAAGCTTAACAAAAAAAATTAGTTGCTCCTTGCTCCACGAAGAAGCTCCTGTCATCGCTCCGCGTCTCTATTCCATTCCAATGTTGCGACGGTTGCGTGGCTGGATAGTAGATGATCCCTGGCAAGGAAGGTTGTTTGAAGATTTAAATATGTTAATGCGTTGCTCCTTGAAGCAAACACTTTATATTGAGCAAGTTTTGTATCATCGGCGCTTACGGCGCTTAAGTTTCAGCCAACAGCAGTCGAATAAGTTTGTAGCCTGGCGGGAGTATGCTAAGTTTTTGGTAAAATTTTAATTAAACTAGAGTTGCTGACTAAGATTTGCTCAAGCTGGTCGTGATAGTAATCCTTTTGTAGCGCAAGTACAATAAAGGGGTCATTTACACGCACCAGTCTCCCAGATAAATAAGTATTTTCGAAGAAAACTTCGATTTTATAGCCTATATATTTTTGTAATTGTGTAATAATATTTTTTTTAG
>JBDKGC010000064.1:0-6307 GCA_039798385.1 Bacillota bacterium | reverse complement strand
TCAGTCATGTGCCAGCCCTAATCTCGCACTGTGATTTTAAAATTTTGTCCATCTCCACTTAACTTGTAAGCATCACCTCTAAATTGAATAATTTAAGTCGGCGGCCTTATTGTAGCTTCTTCATCTGCCATAGCAGTTAAACTACTCTGGCTACTACTATTAGAACTAGTAGCAGTAAAATTACTACTAATACTACTACTTAAGCTAGCTAGTGCATTGCAGGGCGAACTACAACCATCCTCTCGATAGGGCAGTGGTCCACCTAAACTACTACTGCTACTTAAACTACTCTGGCTACTACTAAAATTACTACTACTGCTTAAACTATCTAATGGATTGCGGGATAAACTATCAAAATCAGCTGCATAAGGCAATGGTCCACCTAAACTACTGCTACTTAAACTATTTAATCTATTGCAGGGCAAACTACCAACTTCATCTGCATAGGGCCTGCCATGATATTTTCTACCTAAAGTACTACTGCTACTTAAACTATCTAATGCATTGCGGGGCAGACTATCAGAATCATCTGCAAAGGGTCTTGCGTAGAATGGTCCACCTAAACTACTGCTGCTTAGACTACTCTGATTACTACTAAAATTACTACTACTGGTTCTTGTGGATGGTTGTAACAATGCTGCATCCTCCAGTGTCCCCGGAGTTAGCTGCTGTTCTTTGCTAGCAGCTCTAAATCTACTTCTAGCTCCAAGCTCCGGATATACGTGCTGACTTAAGAAGCCAATAATAGATGTATTCGGTCTAAATGCAGCTCCACTTTCATCTTCATCTTGATAACTAGGAGCACTCGAACTAGATGAACTACTTGAACTAGCTCTTGGTTGCTGCTCTAAAAAGGCTTGCATAGAAGGCGACAACGGTCGTCCAGGTTGGGTTATACGGCGCACTGCCTCCTCTTCATCAAGCTTCTCTGCATATTCACTAAGAGCCTCCTTAAAACAATCCTCAAGAATTTGTTTTACATCAATATCGAACTTCACTCCTCGTTGATCCATCTTTTGGTAAGTTGCCTGAAAAGTTTGGTCTATTAAACTATTAAAGCGTGTCGCCTTTATCAGCTCAGAAAAATTAATCCGCATTCCATTTGATTTTGGTTGTTGTGGGAAAACTCGGGGTTTAGGCACAAAAGCATCCCACTCCTGTTTACGCAACAGGTCCTTCTCCTTACAATGATCATCATCATGACCTGGTACACCACAAAAGGAGCAACAAGTCTCTACTGCATGAACGGGACTATGTCCTATAAAACTTAAGCCACAACCCAAAATTAAACTTAACCATATTCTTGTCTGCAAAAATATGCCCCCAGTCATTTGTTTTAAAAAATGTTTGATACAATCTCACTCATCTTAAAATATTCTCGAGTAGACTGTATAGCTTGCTGCTCATCAAAATTTTTACAGGTGTAAATTATAATGGATAAAAATTTTCGATTTGACCAAACATATAACGAAATACCTGAATCGATCAGCGGTACAAAAGCATCAAATCCTTGATTAAGTCATGTTCATTATAAATAAATTGCTAAATAGGAGCCTTATCCCTAGATTCAAACAAAAACTTCGGACAATTTAATTTTTAGGTCGGTAAAGATTCCAACTGGCACTGTATCTTGTTTATCATAGACCAGTGGTTCTTTAAAAATATTATCTTTAAAACAGTAGACTTCTACGGTCTGCATATTTGGATCAACAATCCAATACTCACGCACCCCGGCTAATCTATAGCACTTTAATTTTACCGTGCGATCTTTTTTCCCAGTTGCTGGTGATAAAACTTCTATCACCATCTCCGGAACACCAATGCATCCTTTTGCTGTAATTTTGGCTGGATCACAAACTATTGTTATATCAGGTATTACATAATTGCCGCTCTCTTTACTCTCTAAAAACACATCAAACGGCGCCACAAAAGCTTCACACGTTTTGCCCTTTAAGTAGGTATGTATTTCAGCAAACAAATTACCTACAACTCTTTGGTGCTCTGCTGATGGAGAGGGTGTCATGTCATATATAACGCCATTAATACGTTCCCATTGTTCTAGCTCCTGCAGTGGATCAATCTGCAAAAAACCACCTTCTTTTACTTATATAAAAATTACATATTATTGTTATTAATGTAGCATAACTAACGTACTGCTTCAAATTAAATGCTGCTACTTACTATCTATTTTAACTTAACTAGGAGCAAAACCGTTCATGATAAAAGCTTCTTTAACATAGCTACATCTGCACTTGTTATCGCTGTAAGATGCTCTGTTATCTTTTCTATTGGCCAGTTCCACCAGCCTAACTGTACTAAAAACGCTATCGCCTCTTCATCAAAGCGCTTGCGAATAGGTTTAGCTGGATTACCTCCCACAATTGTATACGGTTCTACATCCTTAGTTACTAAAGCATTAGTACCAATAATAGCACCGTCGCCCACTTTTATCCCTTGCATAAAAGTGACCTGGTTCCCAATCCAGACATCATTGCCGATGACTGTATCTCCTTTACTAGTAACATTTAAAGATGCCTTCTTCCACTCTCCACCAAATACTTTAAAAGGATAGGTTGAGATGCCATCTAAAGCATGGTTAGCACCGTTCATTATGAAACGAACACCAGTCGCTATCTGACAAAACTTGCCAATGATCAGCTTGTCCTGCATAAACTCAAATAAATACAGTACATTCTTTTCAAAATTATGTGTATCCTCTGGATCATCGTAATAAGTATAATCACCTACAATAATTTGTGGATTGGTAATTATATTTTTCAGAAATACTGTTCGCATGACACCAGCGATCGGATATACCGTATTTGGATCAGGATAAACCATTCTAGGGGACATTTTTAATTACTCCCGTAAATTTATTAGCCTTACATTATAATTTATGTATCCAGCTGGCTTCCATTTTACCATAGATTAAAAGAAAAAATACCCACTAAAATAAAGTAGGTAAATTAGTTATAACAAGTTTAAGAGTGGCAGCAGCTTAAAATCTGCCACCTCTACCACCTCGAGCATAAGGGGTTGAGATTCCAGACCTTCCGCCTCCTATCCCCCCTCTACCACCTCTACCAGGAGCAGGTCCACCAGGTCCTCTACCCCCTCTACCTGGAGCAGGTCCAGCAGGCCCTCCCGCAGCTCCTCTATCTCCAACAATCCACCGTCTTCGACTTGTGTCTTGTGTTACGATACGAGTTGCAAATCCTTGAAAATCGGGTTGCCTGTTTATGTTGGCTGGCAGAAGATGCGAAGAAAATATTACATCACAAGTAACTTTATCCCGTTCAGCTTCCGGCGTATCGACAAAGCAACTATTACCCATAAAGTATGGGTGCTGACGTAACAAAGCTTTTAAAGCCATAGGACGAATATTTAAATCACCTGCAATTACTAGACCAGGTGCAATTTGACTAAGCGAAGTAATAGCTATAAATGCTTCATTGTATTCTAACAAAGTAAGCATACTTGAGTGCAAATTAACAACATAAGAGATTGTATCATCCGCACTCCTACGTAGTGCAGTAACATTAATTTTTGTACCAGCTGTAATTTTAAATAACCAAGTAAAGATATTCCCCAGAGCATACACATTTTGCTCTAGCTGTTGTTGCACTGCCGGTGTTATAGGAGGAGCAGCTGCTAAAGCTGGGCTACGAAGGTCAACAATGCTTGTAGTTATGCCTAAATAGTTTTTATTTAACGAACAAATTGGTCTGAAAACTATCGGATCATATAATGTAGCAACTGCTGAACGTGGCTCGCGGAGCATACTAGCAGGAGCTACAAGTCCATAATTAATACCTTCTGTTGCAATAAGCCATTCTTGCGTCGCTGCAAGATTAGACTCCCCTAACTCCAACTCTTGTGTGGTAACAATATCGGCTATACCACCACGGCGCGGCATCTCTCGCAGCAATCCTTTCATTCTTGCGGCATACGCACTGGGTGGTTCGAAAAAGAAAACCGGTAAATTGTTGGGAGGATTTAGCTGATAAGTAATAACCTCATGCGGTTGTCGACTTCTTCTAAAATAATCATTAGCAGTTAAAAGACGAAGTACTTCTCTTGCAAGATCAGCCCCTTGATATCGCTGTGTTAACAATCTATTAATGGCCGGTGCAATTGTATTAAACCATTCTACTCCGGCAGGAGTACGCAGCGTAAATATTGGTAGCGGAACCCCCGCATCTCCTACCACAATTAATACTTTTCCTGCTTGCGACATATTTATATTTTCAATACTGGGAAAATCTAACGTTCGTGCTGTTGGTCTGCCTAGCTGCTCTAATTTTTGCATACGCCAGCTTTTATCAAAGCGAATAATTCGATGATCGGATAAAGGTGTATCAAAAGCTATACAACCATCAGAAAAAGTAGCATATTCACTTCTAAATGGCAAAACCCCTCCTGTTATTATTTCATTTGGCGGAAACAAATCGCGCCTTTCCAAAACACTAGCAATAGGGAGCAGCGAAAACGGCTGACCCACGCGCGATGCAGCACTGGGAAAGCCTACAATAATACCAGGAATTATTATATAATCGCCCACAACATAGAAAAAACGGTGCTCCCTGTCCATTTGAGGCAATTCTTCTATGAATGAAACAAACCAATCAGGAACTGGTGGCGCTGGTGGCGCTGGTGGCGGTGGTGGCGGTGGAAAACCAGGTGGCACTAAAGAACTAGTATAAAGTGTATTTAATAACCACGGATCTACATAACGAGACATAAGAAAACTCCTTTCAATATTTAGTATTTTATGTATAAAAAAAAAATATAGAACAATATAAGAAAGTGTTGTTGAATACGTTCGTATAGACTACAGGCAACCTCCTTTTCGGAAGTTGCCAGCCAAATCCAAATAATAAAAGGTTAATTATTGTTATCCTTTTTGTTGCTATACATGCTTTTGCCATACATACTAGTATAATTAAGATAATATTTTCTCAAATATTTGAGATCATCGCTATAAATTTGCATCTTAGTAAGGGGTGCTGAGTATACATGTAACGAAATCGCTTTATCTTGGCTGGTATTTGCAATCCGATGAATACCAACCGGCCCATCTACATCACCTTTTTTTATCTCCATAGTGTTTAAAAAAGTTAATGAGCCCTGTTCATTTAACTCGTAATTGGTAACTCTTAATACGCCATCAATCACCATAGCATATCCATATTGTTTATCATGATCATGTATGGAAGTAGCGTGTCCTGGTGCCCAACAAAATAAAACTAATTCAAATAATTCATTTTTATAAATTAGATTTCGCGTATGTTTTTTTTGGGAAAAGAAAATATATGGCTCGAGTTGCGGTAAAGTTGGTGCGTGTTTTTTTAAGACATTTCCCATTTGAAGTGGTTGTTTAGCTGCAATACAATTTTTTAAGTTGTTGATTAATAGTTTAACTCCCATATCAAACCTCTTTTTTTAAAGAATATAAATAGCTCCGCAACGCACAACCTTAAAACAAACTGCACTTAATAATATGTGAATTTTACATTCGCAGATCCTTGTATGTGTCCCCAAAATGGCTTGTATAACCAATTACTTCCGGCTTACTAACTTATTAATTTTGGTGGCAAAGTTTTGTGATGCTTTAAATTGCCACAAGCGTTCATGTAAGTAGTAAATGAAAATTTTAACAAGAGCTTCTAAGCTGCCAATGCTTACCGATAGAGTTAAGTCACCTGTTACCCAGAATGCTACAATGTAACTAATAAGTGTTCCCCAAATACGCCAACTTAGTGCTTTAACAAAACTTACCACATAAGTATCTTTAATTTTAAAAACCTCCTTTCCGCCTCGTAATCAAATTCATTTCCTATTGCTATGTATATTTTTGAAAATGGTATTCTATGCCTTTATCAAAATAAAAATTTAACTATATAATTAATTAGCTGTTTTTAAATCTAGGCTTGTGATGAAGATGTGCATATAAGCGTTGAGGAAGGAATAGAGTGTACAATTGACAAACAACCTCTTGATTGTCTAAACGCTTAAATCCTATATAAAAAAACACCACATATTCTCGCTAATACATGTGGTGTTTTTTTTATCTATACTGCTTGCTCTAAGCTGCGCTTATTTACTCCCACCCGTCCTCATAATACACAGCCGCATGTTCCAAAGCACAATGTGGTCCACTTGGCTTATCTGTTTCTGGTACTCTTGCTTGATCCACAGGCCTCACTACCTGAAATAATGCTTGTGCAGGCTCAACACTAACTGGGTCCTGGTAAGCATCAACGGCCTTTGGTAAGCCAGCTTCCTTAGAATCAACAGCGGTAGTTTG
>JBDKGC010000063.1:0-10290 GCA_039798385.1 Bacillota bacterium | reverse complement strand
CGAGTCCCCACAAAGTAACAATGACAAGTCCTAAACCATAACTATGTGCGCTGCTGAAAAATTTATTGATAAATGCGCCACCAAATTTAGCAGTCCGTACACCAAAACTATCGATCCAACCCTTAGATTTCAATTTAATTTGGGTACTGGTTGGAAGCCAAAGGAGTTCTTTAACCGGATTGTTTACGGCATAACTAAGACCTTTTAGCGCAACAATTATACCATAAAGCACTAAAAATTGACTAATATGACTTAAGTTTACAAAACAAAGCGCCAGAAGTAGGGTAAGCATACCGAACATTACGACGGGATAGATTAGCATGACAGTAATTTTTTTAAAACGTCTTAAAATAGCGCTGACACCAAGCAATGAGAGCAGAAAGGAGACGCCGTTTAAGCCTAATCCACACCGACCCTGCATCACTGCAAAACCAATGGGGTCTGGCCAGAGAACTTTACCGACCACATTTATTTGATAGTCGAAAATAGGGAAAACGACTTGACCTAAGATAGAGAAAAACAATGTTCCTATGAGGTAGGGGTGTTTTAAGATAAGCCTTCCCCCTGAAACAAAACTGTCAAGCAGGCCCTTGCCTGAAGTGGTCATTTTGGGCGGTGCTGCTTCAGTTATTTGCATTGCTTTAATATAATGATTCAAGACAATAATAGTGCCAAACAGTCCCAATGCTGGTATAGTCACTAGGGGCCAGATCTGCTTTGTACCAAGGTAAGGAGCGGTGAGTAAGAAACTAGAGCCAATAGTAGCTCCTAACCCGGCCATCATTAAAATGAGGGGATAACCTTTCTTAGCATTTGTTTCTTGGGTGAAAGTGTTAACCCAGGCCCAAAACATAACTGGAACCAATGCTCCAAAGCTTTCTATAAGGAGAAAACTGCTAGTACCCATAATAAACATCGGGATTGGTTTATAGAAGTAAGGAGCAGTAAGTGGTGTTTGCGCCAAAAGAAGAAATAAAGCGATGGCTGAAAAGATGATGGCATAAATGGCGCACAGGGTTCGAAAGAGCTTATAGCGTTTAAAGCGATCTAAGCAACTACTATAAATCATTACAAACAATAGTGTTACTACTGGTGCGAGCATCTTTAAGATGGGTTGCCAGCTTTCAGCGCTGCTCTTAGGCCAACCAAGATCAGGTGACAGCGCAATTGTCCAGATAATAACATTTTTGAGTAGCCTACCAAGCCAGTAACTACCCATAATTAAAAAAAGCATGCTGCCAAGCAAAATAAACTTGCGCCGTTCTTCTTTTGCTAGGTCGGGATAAAAATACTGTATGAGACGGTTAAGCGACATGTATAAACTCCTTTTCTAAAAGATCACCTACAATTGTATATTAAATTGTCTTTTAATGCACGTTATAAAAAAGTTACTTTAAGTATGTATTGATATTAATTTAAGTAATGTAGTGGTAGAAATTAAGAGTAGCAAAAGAAGCAAGCAGCATCCTAAAGAGCAAAAAAAAACCGCATGCTTTATTTAGCAAGCGGTTTTAATCTTTAAGGTTACGATCTTATTGAATAATTTGATTCTTTTTAATGAGACGCATATTTTTAGCACCGGTGTAGGCTGCGGCTAAAAGCCAGACGCCAATAAATCCTAGCGAAATATAGTAGCCGAAGGTAGCGGGAGCTTTAATTTTAGCAGCTGCTGCATTTATACTACCGCCTCCCATTTTGGCCATCCGTGCTCCAAAGGCGTCAATCCAACCTTTAGATTTAAATTTAATATTTTTACTGGTTGGTAACCATAAAATTTCTTTGACCGGATTGTTGAGCGAGTATCCCACACCTTTTAAGAGCGCTAGTGCGGTCGCAGTTACAATCAAGACTGCTACAGGTGCCGTTGTTGAGATATCTATTCCTAGGTTATAGAGAATAAGCGTAGCTATGACACCTGTAGTGATTAAGGGATATAGCATAAGCAAAACTCTGGTATTTAACTTTTTAAATAGCTGCGGTATTCCTAGCAAGGAAGAAAAGAACAATACAGAGTTTACCGCCATCCCAAATTTACTTTCAAAGGAATTCATCGCTTGTTCCGAGGGATAGATCCCTGAAGCCACGGAGTGCATCTGGTAGTCAACCACTTGTGAAACAATTTCATACAAGGTTGAAATTAATGTCACACCCAAAACATAAGGGTTTTTTAATATTAATATTACACCAGAGTTAGAAAGCTTGCCCCAAACCTTACGCCCAAAGCTTAGAGGAGCACCTGTTTTGATTTCTTTCTCTGTAGGGCTTGGTTGATTTAATTTTGCTTCTGCTTCAGCATCGCGTGGGACATGTTTTACAAAATAACGAATAATCATAATAGCGGCTACGAAAGCAGCTGTGCCGCTGGCAAGAATCAGCCAGTTACTTTGAAAGATGCCAACCAGCGCCGAAAAAATAATCGCACCTATACCACCCATAGCTCCAACTAAAGGGTAACCTCGCTTAGCACTAGCATCCAACGTTAAACTATTGACGAACGCCCAAAACATAACGGGACCAAGCGAGCCAAAACTTTCAATCATCAAAAAGGTTGTAATGCCAATCCATTTAACAACCGGCGCGGGGAAGAGGGTTTTCCCGGCGGCGATATCCCCAGCTGTGAAGTAAAAAATGGTAGCAATACCGAAGATAACAGCAAAAACAGTCAACAATCCACAGTATAATTTGTCACGCCGTACTTTATTTGTGAATAGCGAAAACAAGCCAACCGCTAAACCGATGACCACAGGTGCCGCAATCTTCAGTTGGGGCTGAAGGATACCCGCTGCTCCTTTCGCCCAGCCTAACTTTTCTGGAACAATCGAGGTCCAGACCAAAGTGTTTTTTGCTAATCTGATTCCCCAATAAGCACCGACGATCATGAAGAAGGCCAGGCCAAGAATACTAAACTTGCGCACCTCTGCATCGGTCATGTTAGGGTAAAAATATTTTACTAATTTTTGTGTCAATGTCATGCAACAAACTCCTTATTTTTGTGAATGCCAAGAGTAAACTCTTTTGGCATGATGTAATCTTTAGAAAACAAAAAACTAGGTGAAAAATGTATAGGTTTTATTTAATGCAATCACCTCAATCTACACATACTAAAGACTCCATTAAAGGCTAACTATCTAATGATAGCATATCATACTAATGAGTGTTTAAGCAAGGTTAGACAGGGTCACCTCTTGCCAAGGAGTAGTTTTTTTCGTTTTCGCAAGGAGCATCGTGGAAGAAATTGCAAATGGTTTATATCAAATGATAATGCTCTAATTTTTGCAAAAGAGTAATTGTTAGTAGCATTACTTATCTTGAGGATACATATAGATATAACGTAAGAAAAAAACTAATAGATTTTTAGGTGATAAAGATAAAAAAGCTAGCACGTTGGTTATCTATGCCGGAAGAAGTGTTAAGCAGCAGCTCTTATCTCGAGCTGGTTGATTTTAGTTCGCTCTCCGTTGAAAATTGCGAGGAGATAGCATGCTTTTCAGCAAATAAAATTGAGCTAAAGCTAAGAGATAAAAGTAAGCTAGAAGTTAGTGGTCAAGATTTACAAATCAAGCAATTAGAACACAAAATGCTGGTTGTGGTAGGTACGATTGATCAAATCCGAAAGTTATAAGGGGCTTATGTGATGCGCTTCAGATTAAAACCAAGTTATTTTACCGGCGTGCTTACTGTAGATTCTTATGGCAAAGATGTAACAATGGTTCTAGAAAAATGTTGTGCGTTAGGTTTAACGTTAAAAAATGTGAGTTATGTAAGTGAGGGGCATTTAGCTTGGCAATGTTCACCTACTGCTTTTAAAGAGATAACTGCAATCGCAGACAAATGCAATGTTAAATTATTTATCAGGAAAAAGGAAGGTATTATTTTTGTTATAAAAAAAATATGGCAGCGACCGCTTTGGATTGCGTTAATGACTTGTGCAGTAGTGGCTTTGGGCATTGTTAGCTCTTTTATTTTTAGCATTGAGATTCAAGGAATTAAACGTTTGCGGGAAGTCGAAGTGAGTAGGGTGCTGAAGCAAGAGGGCGTTTATGCTGGCCGATGCCGATTTATGTTACCCGATTTAAGTGAAGTGGGCAAGCTGATCGTTCGAAAGTTACCAGAGGTTGCTTGGGCAGGTCTTAAGAGGCAGGGCACACATCTTGTAGTAACAATTGTTGAGAAAAAAAGACCTGTTCCAATAACTCACGAAATTGTTGATCATGGCCAGGTAGATTTGATGGCAGCAAAGCCTGCTTTAATCCATAGTTTTCAAGTTAAGCGAGGCAAGACTATGGTCGAATTAGGAGATACAGTTGAGCGTGGCGACTTGCTAATTTCTGGTCAGTATACGCTCGTAAACAATGAGGATGAAAAGCAAACCGTTGGCGCGTGTGGCCGAGTTTTAGGGGTGGTTTGGTATGAGGGCAAATTGCAGTTCCCCCTTAGCTATACTCGTAAGATTTTAACAGGGCGCAGTAAGAAAGTAAATGGTTTATATGTTGCTGGCTACACGCTGAAAAATCCATTTCATCGGATACCTTTTAGTGCCTATGAAAGAAAACAATCTAAGGCTCTGATGCAATTAGCTGGCTTTCAAATTCCATTTGGACTAACTACTGATGTTTATTTCCAGGCGAAGCAAGTAGAGGAACGTTGTACAGAAAAAGAGGCGGTAGAGTTAGGTAGTGCGCTGGCTCAGCGAAGTTTAGCGCAAAAATTAGGACGTGCTGTTAAAATTTTAGATAGTCAAATTTTACAGCAGCAACTCGTACATAATAAACTGTTGTTAAAGCTCAAGTTTACAGTGTTAGAAGATATAGCTGTTCCGAAAGCAATAAACTAAGATGGTCCTTGAGTCTCTTTCAAGAGTATTGTATGCTAAAA
The DNA here is from genome assembly GCA_039798385.1 of Bacillota bacterium. Classification (GTDB taxonomy): domain Bacteria; phylum Bacillota; class Bacilli; order Thermoactinomycetales; family Thermoactinomycetaceae; genus JBDKGC01. The sequence goes on along the minus strand of JBDKGC010000063.1, from coordinate 5,415 downwards.
GTGTACAGTTTTAAGTTGAAGAAAAGTCCCTATAAGTAGGAGGGATAGAGTATAAAGTGTCCTGTTTGTCAAGCGGTACATACACGCGTCTTGGATTCCCGAATTGTGCAGGATGGATGTTCCGTACGCCGAAGGCGGGAGTGCGAAGGTTGTGGAAAACGGTTTACGACTTTTGAAATGATGGAACAGGAGACGCTGTTTGTTGTAAAAAAAAATGGTTTGCGTGAGGAGTTTAAGCGCGAAAAACTCCTTGCCGGGTTGCTTAAAGCTTGTGAAAAAAGTGGTGTGCCTTTAGCCAGAATAGAGGCGTTAGTGCAAACAATTGAGGATTATTTTCGGAAAAGGAATGTATTAGAGGTTTCTTCTAGGGACATCGGCGAACTAGTGATGGAACACTTGGTAGAGATAGATGAAATTGCTTATGTACGTTTTGGCTGTGTCTATCGTAAGTTTAAGGATGTTACTTTCTTTCTAAATGAAATAGAACGTTTGCTTCAAAAGTCTAAATCAACAGAGGGTTATTAGGATGAAGCGGCAAATGCGAACGAGAAGAGTGGATGAGCACCGGAAGCAAGGGACGGAGTTTTTTTCGCTTACCTTTTGTTACCAACCGTTAATTATGGCTACTGGGCTATCAGTATATTTAATTCTTAGTCAAAAAGGCGAGGTTTTTGGTAACGGACATTTAATCCTCGAGGAGTTTTTGGCGCATACTAAATTAATGCCTTTATTAAATATTGAGGAAACAATTTTGGCACTTGAAAAAGTTGGCCTTGTAAGCCGCGATCACCGTGCGCATGGCGAAGTTGTTTATCGTGATTTTAAAATACTTAAACCTCTTGCGCCACACTTATTTTTTCGAAAAAACTTATTGCGACAGAAGCTGTATGCCCAAGTTGGCGCTGTTTATTTCAAAAAGTTGGAAAAGTTAGCGCTGCATTTATTTCAAATTAAAAGGAACCGCGAAGCTAATAGTAATGAAGCTAGTTATGAGCAAGAACCTAATGAAAGAGCTTGGCGCGAACGATTGCTAGCTGAAATGAAACCCAGTTTAGCTGATTTTGATACTATGCCAGCACCAAGGGAGCTTAGTACTGAAAAGGAGCCTGCTATTTCGGAGGCCGAAGAGCGACATCTCAAACAATTAGCAAAAATTACACCCTTGCAGCTTCTATATTGTTATCACCAAGGTTCATCGTTACCTGAATCGGATGTACTATTAATTAAAAGTTTAAAAAAAGAATTTGGCTTGGAAGCTGGAGTGATTAACGTTTTACTAGAATATGTGCTGCTTAGATATAACTATCGGTTGCCGCGTAATTTAGTTGAAAAGATAGCAGGACACTGGAAACGCTTGGGAATCACTACAATTCGCGGAGCATTTTTGCAAGCTAAAAGGCAATGTCAAGTAGAAGCTGGACATGAGTTTGCTGGGGTGAGAAAGAAATTTCAGAAGCCACTTCCAAAGACCTTTTTAACTGATAGTGATACGGTTACGCTTAATGAAGGAGCAGCTTTGGCAGAAGAGGATTTGCCCAAGGTTAAGCAGCGGATAAAAGATAAGCTTAAGGAAATGCGGCAAAAGCAACAAAATAAGTTGTTTAAAGTTAAAACTTAAGGTTTTACTAGAAAGGGGTAATAAGAGTGAAGGCTGCTATTTCGCTCTTGCCAAAAGAGTTTTTGGCAATTAAAAAAAGTTCAGAGGCACAGGATTTACTAGAGCATCCCAAGTTGCAAATGCTATTAGGAGAAAAAACCTTGCCGAAAGAGGCGTTTGAGAGAGCCGAACTATCGTTGCGACGTCATTTAGAGGAGCAGCAAAACTGTGAGAATTGCCCTGGGCTAGCTAAGTGCCCTAATCTTTGCTATGGCCACTCGCTTAAGGTACGTTTAGCAGAGACTTATTTTGATTTTTATTTAGCCAAATGCGACAAATTGCGTAATAAAGAAGCTTTGTCTAAAGAAAAGTCATTGGTGAGTAGTCATCATATTCCGCGTGAAGTGGAGACAGCAACTTTTGACGCTCTTGAACATGATTTGGCACGCGCACAAGCAATAGAAGCAGCAATTGATTTTTGTGCTGCGTTTGTTGAAGGCGTGCCCAGGCAAGGCCTGTACTTTTATGGCCCCCTTGGCACAGGTAAAAGTATGTTAGCAGGTGCTATTGCACAGGATTTAATTCGTTACGGGGTCGACTCGTATATGGTCTATGTACCGGAGTTTATGAGAGAGATTAAGCGTTCGTTAAAGGATAACGTATTTGAACAAAAGGTGGCAAAAATAAAGCAGGCGACGGTGGTCATTTTTGATGATCTTGGGGCCGAGGTAGTCACCGCTTGGACCCGTGATGAAATTTTCGGAGCCATTGTGCAACACCGTACTAGTCAGCACTTGCCCACCGTCTATACTTCCAATCTAAATTTAAATGAACTCGAACATCATTTGGCCCATGACAATAAAGGGAATGTTGCGCCCTTAAAAGCAAAGCGAATTATGGAACGGATTAGACATTTTGTCCGACCGGTTTTAGTACCAGGGCGGAATCGACGGATCAAGGAGTAGCTTATAGCTTGCTAACATAAACCATCTGGCGTTTCTTTTCTTCTGCAAACATCTTACTTGCGCGCTTATCGCATGCTGTACATTTTGTTTCCATTATTTGTGCATTTAATTTTTTTACTAACTGTTCGTTGTTTTCTGACTGAGCTGCTGATATTTGTTTAGCAAGCGCTTGTATATGATGCGACTCTGTGTATTCCATAGCCTGAGCATTGGGTGAACTGAAAGGGATAAGTCGATCATAGCGGCGGCTGTAATGTTGTCGCAAGTGCTTTTGAAGGGAGAACTCACAGGGATCAAATGGTAATCCAGCGCAAGTTAAGGGTTGTAGCTCAAACTGTTTGCCGCAGTTGTAGGGACAAGAAACAGATGTGGCACAGCTTGCATTATTAAAGGTGGCTTCGGCGGCTGAAGTGTCCTGTGGCAGGAAAAGTGTAAAAGATACTGTGCAGAGCAAAGCTAGTTTTTTAGTCTTCATTAGTTTTCTCCATTTCATGAGGTTATGATTAGATAAGGTCTCCATAATATTATTTATAGATGCAAGCCGTATTGTCAAGTGGTCTGTATAACAGCCGTTATTTTTAGTAACGATGCGGTTTTTTCCCTATAGCTCCCCTTTTAGGTAAGGGTATTTCGGCCATCGGCTATGTATATTTTGTAATTTATACTAAAATTGGATTGCCAGCACCAGTTAGATTTAGTATACTAATTAACAGTTATTAAAGTGGCTGATGAATAAAAATGACTGGATGTAGAGGTTTTAAATACAAGAGTAGGAGTATGACTAAATGAAACAAAGTAAAAGTAAATACTGGTTAGCTTTAATATTAGGTTTAAGCGTAAGTGCTCTAATGGTAAATGTAAGCACTGCAGCTGATAAAATACACGCCGATCCAAAGGAACTTTTTTTGTTAACTAAGGATCCTTTTAGGTTAATTAAAGATATGTATAGAACAGCCCCGGATAGTAGGATTAATGATTATATAAAAATGTTAAATGATAACGGTGTAACCGTAACAGAAGTAATAGTGCAGCCGCTGTCTACAGGGCAGACCGCAGAGATAAAAGGTCCGAATGGTGGAACTTCTGCGCTTTAGTATGAGTGCGGGTTAGATGACATAATATGGGTGTTGTGCAGAAAAGTAAGTCCGCATGGAATTGCCGTCCAAAGTTCACTCGCTTCATTTACCAACTCTTGGATGTGGAAGAGGTTAGAAGACGCAAGCTTAAGTAGACGGTATGGTAAATATAGTTATAGAGTTGCAAAAAAGGTGTCCGGTTTACTTTCGAGATAATATTGACTTTAACCCCCCTGCACTAGGGGGGTTAAAGTCAATATTATAGATTACACATCACGAACACTAATTTTATTAACACCTTTAATCCGTACTGTTTTTACTAATTTCTTTGTGGTAATCGAACATTTGGTACATGTTAACTTATGAGTATGCGCCTGTATTCTAGGATTGCCGAAACAAGGAGAACATTGTGGGTCCTGCCAGGGACAACCATCATGCAGGCAACCGTGATCGCTCATAGACCAGTTGTGCTTTCCTTTAACACACGATTTTACAGGCTTTGGTGCTGGTTTATGCCGCATTGCTAATGTTGAAGTTACACCGCCAAGTAATAAACTACTTCCAATTATGAGTAAAACTTTTCGTCGCATATGTCGCATATACAGCCCTCTTTTATTATTAATGTACATTTTACTATATATGTGTATCCAGCACCTGTCAAGAATTTATTTCAAGCCCTTTAATAAGATTTCACTATACTTTAGTAGCAAGACCTTTTCATGGGACCTTTTTTAATAACCTTGACATCTAATATCATTTTAGTATACCCTTAGTAGGTTATATGCAAATGAATTTATAGAGGCGAGGTTTTTGTAATATGTCCAGAAATATAAACAAGTGCTGCGCGGCAATGTTTTTTACCTGCGGCTTAATATTTAGCTTTTCAGCAAGAGGAGTGGAACCAGTTAGACCAGTTAGTAGTAGTGATCAACCAGCTAGTCCTGTTGAGGGGTCACTTAGTGCTGTCGAGGGAGCGTTTAGTCCTGTGGAGGTAATAGCTAGTTCTGTTGCAGGAGAAGCTAGTTCTAGACCAACTACAACGGCTACTCTTACCTGGAAACCTACAGGGCAACAAGACTGGCAACAAGATCCCTTATCGCTAAAACGAGAAGTTGATTACCGTGTAACGAGTACACAGAAGGACATGTCAGCACGAAACTTTCATGCACCTTCTTCCGACTTTCGACAAATAGAACCAGGTGAAGGTATACCTTATTTTGCACCTTCAAGTCAAACGGCTTCTTTTTCTTCATACACAGTAACCAGGGACCGTCCTACTTCTGTCACACCAAAATCAGGTGTCCAGCGACAGTTGGCTTCTGCACTTAACCAATCATTCTTTTCATCAATAGCTAATTTGCCATCACCACTTATACCAACGAGCCCTAGTTTTCCTCCATTTACATCAACTAGTCCACGGGAATATTTAGGAAGTTCAGCTTCCTTTGCACTTTCTCCAACATCAAACTCTTTTGCAAGACTTTTACCACCTCCTGGTATGGGACAATTATCTAGTACACCCAACTTTCTATCACCTACCAGCACATCACCTAAATTTACATCAGGACTTACACCATTTACACCAGGGCTTTCACCAACTAGTCCCTGCAACTTAGCAAGATCAGGTTCCTTTGCACTTCCTCCAAACACAAGACATTTTGATCTGGGACCTATCAGCTCATCGTCTAAACCTACAGCAGCACTTGCACCAGCACCATCTCCAACAACTACGCCCAACTTTACTACACCATCACCTATACCACCTGAGGAAAGAAAA
>JBDKGC010000062.1:0-4398 GCA_039798385.1 Bacillota bacterium | reverse complement strand
CAATATATGCTGTGCGTATACAATGGGTGCATAAAACTATATTTATTATAAATTAAAGCAAGGAGGACTGTTAGTTGAGGCGGATTAGTTTTGGGAAAATAATAAGTTATCTTTTATTTTTTGGTGGGATATTTTTTTCAGTGTATCTGTTGGTTGATTGGTGGGAACAACGTAATATTACAGCACCATCAGATGCTAGTAATGCAGCTAGTTTAGCCGTCATACCTGTTGACGCAAAGGTTGTTAAATGGCAAGAAAGACCCACTTATGGTCAATATTTTGCTAATCTACGTGCGCCGAAAATTGACTTAGCTATACCGGTGCGATCTCTACCAATAAAACATGATAAAACAAAGGAAGATGCTATTCATAGAATAGGAGCTGGCCATAATTCAAGTGGTGCATTACCTGGCGAGACAGGGAATTGTTATATCTCGGCTCATAATGATACGCAGGTAAAGGGGTTTATGAACCTAGGTTCATTGGTAACAGGAGATAAAATTAGCATAGAATGTAAACGGTATACTTTTATATATGAAGTTGAATGGCATAAAGTTGTCGATAAGGCTGAGGGACACTGGCAAACAGAACGTTTAAGTCGACCCATTTTAAGGTTACAAACTTGTTATCCTTTGGGCTATTCTTTTCGAACTTCTCAAAGGTATATTGTACAATGTAAGCTGATAGGACGTTATAATAATGGGAAAAAATAACAGAACATCAGGTGTTTAAAATCTTATCTGGTGCGTTAAGGAGGAAGTAAAATAAAAAGGAAAACTTATTTTATAACAGCTATAGCGCTAGCGGTTAGTGGCGCCGGTATAGCTTTTTATAAATATACCCCAAAGCAAATTAGTACTAATCAGGCAGGTTTATCGAGAGAAGATGCCTACAAATTAAAAAAAGAAGAAACGGTCCCTGAAGAAAAAAACATTGCCACAGAGCAGATAGTTGAGCAACCCAAAAAAGATTTAGTTATACCAAAAAAGCCATTTCTGGGTAAAGTATTTGCTCGCATAGTTATACCAAAAATAGGACTTAATGTGGCTGTGCGCGAAGGTATGAACAAAAACATTTTGCATCTCGGAGCAGGACATGCTGCGCAAACAGCACTACCTGGCTGTGAAGACCGCGGTGGTGTTTGTTTTATTTCGGCGCACACGCATCGTACAGATATTGGTTTTAAGCGCATAGGTGAGTTGCATGTGGGGGATGAGATTACGATCGATACGGACTACGGAAAATTTCGCTATCGTGTTAAAGGAGGCCGAGTAATTAGTAATTCCGCAGGTGAAGTTATGCGTCCTGGAGGGCCTTCAGTTCTTAGACTTTTAACATGTTACCCTTTTGGTATATTGTCCCGGACTAAGTGGCGTTATTTGCTTGAGGCTGAGCCAATTAAGTAGTTATATTTTAAGACCTAATTCAGCTAATTGGTTAGCGGTAACATTACTAGGTGCATCGGTTAATAAACAAGTCCCGCGTTCCGTTTTAGGAAAGGCGATAGAATCGCGAATGCTGGTACAGCCATTGAGATACATTAACCACCTATCAAGTCCAAAGGCAATTCCTAGATGAGGCGGTGTTCCGAACCTAAAGGCCTCTAAGAAAAAACCAAATTGTTTCTTCAGGTCAGCTGTAGAGAAACCTAGCAATTTAAATATTTGCTGTTGAATCGCTTGTTTATTAATCCTTAAACTTCCTCCTGCTATTTCTGTGCCGTTTAGGACTAAGTCATAGGCTTTTGCTCGAACCGCTAACGGGTCAGTGTATAGTAAATGTACATCCGCTGGGTTTGGTGCTGTGAAGGGGTGATGCATTGAGTCATAACGGTTTTCCTCGGGTTGATAAGAAAGCAGTGGGAAATCTGTAATCCACGCTAGTTTGAATTGATCGGTTTTTACTAAATCTAATTTTTCAGCAAATATTAAACGCAGCTTGCCGAGTAACGGAGTGGCTATTGCGTCTTGTTCCGATACTATAATTAACAAATCACCTTCGTTTACTTTAGCTAATTCTTTTAATTTTTTAAGTTCAGATTCTGACAGATGCTTTACAAGAGGACCGGATGGTTGGTCGCTCTTAAAAGAGATCCACAAGAGCCCCTTTGTTGCACCAAGTTCTTTAGCAAGCTTGTTTATGTCGTCTAATTTTTTCCGACTCCAAACAGCAGCTTTTGGGAGATTTATTCCTTTGATAACGCCACCTGATGCAATGTTGGTAGCAAACATGACAAATGAAGATGTTGCTAAGTTTTGTGTGAAATCTGTAATAGGTAGCTCAAACCTCAAATCAGGAGCATCGGTGCCAAAGATCGCTAGGGATTCCTGGTAAGTATATCTTTGGAATGGCGTAATTAAGTCTATTTCTAAAATTTCTTTAAATACTTTTTGCACAAGGCTTTCAATTAATTTCAAAAAATTAGTTTCTCCCATAAATGATGCTTCGATATCTAACTGGGTAAATTCAGGTTGGCGATCTGACCGTAGATCTTCGTCGCGGAAACAGCGTGATATTTGAAAGTATTGCTCAAAGCCCCCAATCATAAGCAATTGTTTAAAAAGCTGAGGGGATTGTGGCAAAGCATAAAAAGAATTTTTTTGTTTCCGGCTAGGTACTAGAAAATCTCGTGCTCCTTCTGGAGTGCTCTTTGTTAAAAGTGGGGTCTCCACTTCCATAAAATCTGCGTGACTTAAAAAATTACGTGTTATTTGCAGAACTTTATGACGATTTTTTAAGTATCGCTGCATTTTAGGGCGTCTTAAATCCAAATATCTGTATTGCAGTCTTACGGATTCAGCTACATCAAGGTCATCTTTAATAGGAATGGGTGATGGATCTGCTTCATTTAGGATCTTTAGATCGCTAGCGATAATTTCCCATCTACCTGTTGGGAGATCGGGATTAATTGCTTGTGGCGCTCTTTTGACTAAAACCCCTTTTACGGCGATTACGTACTCACATCTAAGTAGCGCAGCTTTTTTGTATAGATTGTTATTTTCATTAGCTTCTGAGATTACTACTTGTATGATCCCGGAGCGGTCGCGGAGGTCTATGAAAATAACTCCGCCTAAATTTCTATATTGCTGTACCCAACCATTTAATAATACTGATTGATGCAATAAGTCTTCATTACAATTGGTGGCTAAATGGGTACGATAAATATCCTCCATTCGTTAATACCTCACTTTGAATAGGGTAAACACTACTAATATACAGTATAGCTATCTTATGCCCCTTTTTAAAGTGATGAAAGAGCCGTGGTTAGTTTTTTAAACAATAGGATTAGAAGTGACGGCGATATTTCGTGGGCTTTTCCCTACCTTTAAACGTTTGTCCACATAAAAAATCACACCTCGAACATAACGAAGATCTCTATTTAGGATAGCCAGCTCATTGTCGCCTTGATTTACAACATATATTTGATTAGGGTTATCAGGGTGAATTGTGACAGCAACCGGCCAACGTCCAACTTCTGTGTTTCCGATAATAACGTTTTTATTAGTATCTATAATAGTTAGGGTTCCAGCGCAGGGGGAGGTTACATATAATTCCTTGTAATCTTTCGAGAGTGCTAATCCAAGTGGGTCACATTTGTTGTTTAGTATACTGCACTTTGGAGTTTCAAGCTTAATAAAATCTAAGATCCGATTATTACTTAAGTCTGCAATTAATATGATACCTGCTTTCGGGCAGGCTATATAGGCTATGTATTTGTTAGTAACGCAAATGCTAGTTATAGAGTAATTTGCAGAGGGGGTTCCGGTCTCAACACTAGAAAATTTAGTTAACCCAGTTTCTTTTATATTATAAGTATCAATCTTACCATTGTTATAATTGGTAACATAGAGCAGATTTTTGTCTGGCGAACTGGCAACGCCCCAGGGTAAACTGTTAGCCCCTGTTGGTGTGTCAGCCAAGGGATTTAATTTATCTTTTTCCTGGGCCAAAGAAGCAATTACGTTATCGGCTTGACAGACAACAAAAATTTTGTCATTTACTACAAGTATATTTCCTGGTTTGTTTTTAACAGGCTGGGTGGCTTTCTCTAAAAGTGACCATTGAGCCCCGCTTTGAAAAACGGTTAGTTCGTTTGTGCCAGCATTAGTTATGTATAAATATTGATTGTTTTGCGAAAAGGCAATGCCAGTTGGCCAGGAATTTACGTCGGTTTTTGTATTAGCGTTTTTAGTATAGAGGACTTGTGATGTATCTAAGTTGATAAAGGTAATATCATTAGAAGTACGATTGGCAATGCAGGCGAGATAGTAGGAAACAGTAGACATATTAACACTCCTTTAGGTCATTGGTTTAATATTATGCTTTATTTTTTAGATTAATACGTGTTTAGTGTAAAGCTTAAGTTATAAAATTTAAACTATTGACATATTATTTAAT